>CALGOB010000045.1 GCA_937958005.1 uncultured Cyclobacteriaceae bacterium | reverse complement strand
CTTAAGTAGCTGTTAGTTAGTGGCTCGCACAGGATTTCGACACGTAGGAATAATAGATTATTTTGAGTATCGAAATTTGAGCAAGTCGCTAAATGATAGTTAATTAAGCTCCGTAATAAATTATTCATGAATTAATCAGGTCAGAAAGGAAATCAGAAAACAGTATTCAGATTTATCATTTTTGGAAAATGAGGAATCAATAACACCTTTCACTAAGGAACAGGTAAAACGATTGAAAAAAAGAATGAACCATTATAAATACCAAGTAGAAAATGAATCTAAAGAATTGACTACTTATAATTTTAGAGGTGGAGAATTGGGAATAACAGCTTATTTGACTAAAACTTCTTTAACCTTCCAATGTGCAGGGGGGCTCAAGAAGGCCTATTTGAAATTATGCAAACTTCAGATGAACTTAGTGATAGCGAATTTTTGACACTGAATTTACAAGATGGTAACTGGAGTGGAATGTGTTTAGAAGATGAGCTGGAGGCTGAAAATTAGAAATTCAATCTAACTATGAAAATCCAATCATACAAGAAAAAAACATTGTGCAAAAAACAGGTAAGCAAGTTACTGCCAATAGACCATGGTGGAAATTTTGGGCTTAATCCTTTTTTAGGGGACCTCTAAAAACTCGATTTGAAATTTTGACTAAGAGCTTTTTTTCTGAGGCAAGGCATCAAAAACGGAGTTTAGAGGATCTAAATGAGTATTTTGATAACGCAGTATCAGGGAAAAAGATCGGGTCAAAAAGCAACAGGGAGTTTTCAGAGGTCCCCTTTAGTTAGAACTTTAGAGGATGCAAAATAGGGTTAATATTCTTATGATTCCACATGCCAGAATATTACTAAGGATTAATTCCTTTTATTAGATGAATTACTCATGGCAATCAAAGGTTATTGTTAACCTTATAAGCATCTACAGCTTTTTGGAGCTTGTAGGAAATCCTTTTCCGCAATCTTTCTGGTGTTATGACTTCCATAGACTCACCAAATCCTAGTATTTCCCTTTCCAGCTCGAAGTTAAGTTGAATCTTGAGGGTTATTTCAATGCCTTCACTAGAAGTGGAAATTACCTTTTGAGAACTGTGCAAAGGTTTAGTAATCACATAAGGGGCGTTTTTATTATCCACTTTAATATGAACATTCTGTGGCCTAGAATTTCGTTCTACAGTAACGCCAATCACGTTTTTAAAATAGTTTTCAGGATCAAAATCTTCATCATCTATATACAAAAGATGCTCATTGATTGAAAGCTCTTTTATTCGATCCAATGCCAGCGTAATCAATGGTTCTTTCACATTGCGTTTACCTAAAACAAACCATCTATTCCTATATTCTTTTAATAAATAGGGATGAAGACTGATTGTATTGGCAGTTCGAGCTTTGAAAGACTGGTAACTTAAGGCCAATACTTGTTTTTTGTGAATCGCTTGATAAATAGCATCTAAGTAGGAAAGTCCCCTTAAGTTTTCATTGGTTTCCAAGTGAACAATGGATTTTTGTTGATCCTTAGCTGTCCGAACTTTATCTTCCAGACGCTGAATCATTCCTGTCATTTCTTGAAAATGAGAAAACCCCTTGAATTGTCTTAGTATATCTATTACTTCATTTAATTTGTTTAAGTCTCTATCTGTCAGTGGGTTATTGGTAATCGAATAATCTGGATCTTCATAAGTGTAATACTTGTTTTCCTTGACGACAATAGGCGCATTATAACCTAATTTATCACTTCTCATCAATTGAATATCTAACTGGACAGTTCGTTTGCTTACCCCTTTATCTATCCCTTCATAGTCATACAAAGCTTCAGAACAAGCTTCTATTAGGTCATCGAGTGTCCATTTCCGGTACCTATTTTTTAAACATTGATCAATGACTCGGTACCTAATTAAGGCATTTCTATTTACTGGCATATAAGTTAAATTTTAACAAAAAAAAGAAAAATTAATAAACTACGCAAAAATACTGCGTACTAGTTGGTGAACTTTGAATCATTATTGCTGTATAGCTATTCGATATGTTCCGGCGGATCATGTCGAATAATGAATAGTAAGGGATTTGAAATCCCATTACCCAACGCATACGGGTTCGAATCCCGTCAGAGGATCAAAAAAGAATGAATGTTTTAAAGAAATAACAATGCAATACTTAAAAGAGAAGATTTTCAAAGTAATGGAATCAGATCTTAAACATTTTGAAAATTGGTTATATGATCAAATTGATCTTTCAGAACAAATGAGTGAATCATTGATTTTTGAATTATATAATTTCAATTATAATCAACGAAATGCCCACTTTGAATTTAATGATTTATTTCTGTCATTTTTTAACCAAAAGGAAAACTGGATAGAAATAAAAAAAATAAATAATAAGTACGCAAAAACATTGCACTATATGCGCTTAAGTTTGTATAAAAACTAACCATAAATAATTACATGCTTTTAAACATCTCTACAACAAGTACACCTGCAACTGATCTAAGTTATCTGTTACATAAACATCCTGATAAGCTTCAGTCAGTTGATTTATCAACTGGGAAAGCACACATATTTTATGATGAAGCAACTCATAATCGTTGCTCAGTTAATTTACTATTAGCTGTCAATCCTATTGAATTGGTAAAGAATAGCCGAAATAACAACAGTGACTTTGCCTTATCACATTATGTGAATGATAGACCTTACGTAGCTTCATCCTTTATGAGTGTTGCCATGGCCAAAGCATTTTCTACGGCACTCAATGGTAGGTGTAAGAATCAACCTGAACTAGTAGATAAAATCATGGATTTTAGCGTTCAAATTACTGTACTTCCAGCACCTAAAGGAGGTGAAATGCTCATCAAAAGGCTATTTGAGCCACTTGGTTATGCAGTGGTGTTAAAAAGACACCTATTGGATGCTAAATTTCCTGAGTGGGGAAATAGCAAATACTTTACTTTAAACCTTAGTGGGTCTGTCAGACTAAAAGAATTACTGGCTCACTTGTATGTTTTGATTCCAGTGTTGGATACCCACAAACATTATTGGGTCAGTGAATCAGAAGTAGATAAACTGATACAGAAAGGTAGTGGATGGTTGAATGATCACCCAGAAAAAGAACAGATTACTAAAAGGTACTTGAAAGGAATTGGTGGATTGACTCATCATGCTTTAGACCGTTTATTAGAAAAAGATTCAGCAGATTTATCTGATGATAATGAAACAAAAGATGAAGAAATTAAGGTTAAGGAAACTCTACATCAGCAGCGATTAAAATTGGTTCTGGCCGAACTCAAACAATTAGGGGTTAAAACCATTATTGATTTAGGTTGTGGGGAAGGAAAGCTGTTGAAAATGCTTTTAAAAGAAAAGCAGTTTGTTAAAATTCTTGGAATGGATGTTTCTTACCATATCCTTGATAAAGCAATTAATCGTTTGCATTACAATGACATGCCTCCAAAGCAAAAAGAGCGTCTTCAGTTAATACAAGGGTCATTGACCTATAGAGACAAAAGGTTAGATGGATATGATGGGGCTGCTATAGTTGAAGTGATAGAACATTTAGATTTGAATAGATTGAAAGCTTTTGAAAGAGTTGTCTTTGAGTTTTCAAAGCCTAGATCAGTTGTACTGACTACCCCCAATAAGGAATACAATCAACTTTTTGAAAATATGGATCCTGATTCATTCAGACATACTGATCATCGGTTTGAGTGGACAAGACAAGAATTTAAAGACTGGACAAGTGAGGTGGCAGTAAAAAATAATTATCAAGTAGTAATCAAGCCAATTGGAGAGGAAGATCAAAAGGTAGGTGCTCCTTCACAAATGGCCGTATTTACACGCTATGAATAATATTTTAAAAAATATTGAGTCTGGCTTCTTGATTTTACTTTTTTCCCCTATTCTATTAATTGGAATCATTGTCTTCTTGATTGTTATATATATCAATCACCGAAAAAAAAGAAAGTGGTTAAATCAAAATGATTATACCTATTTCTTAATTCATACTACTGGAAAAACAAACAAGGAATTTTTTGAGAATACGGTAATTCCAGCTCTTAGTGCTGGGACTGAGATAGTCATTTTTGATGGTATGGATTTTCATGGTTTCATAAACTCCAAAATTGTAAAAATGTTGATGTTATACGATAATAATGGCTTCCCAATTATTGGGAAAGTAGAAAATGGAAAAATTAAAGTAGAATCTTTAAAGGTAGAATATAAGGCGGTTAGTTAAAAAGGATAAAAACCAATTAGCTTTTGTAAATGAAATTCAACAAAGAATTGATGAGCTCTAAAAAAAAGAAACATTCAACTGTGAAATCAACAAATCAATTCTCAAAAAATAGTCTAAACGCAATAATCTTAAAATGTAAACCAAATAAATTATGGTCAAGACAATAAAAAATATTAAAATACCTGAACTCTCAATGGTTGTATTAGTGGGGGTTTCTGGTTCTGGTAAGTCAACCTTTGCTAAACAACATTTTGTTGAAACAGAAATCATTTCATCAGATAGGTGTAGAGCCATTGTATCAAATGATGAAAATAATCAGGCCGCTACTAAAGACGCTTTTGATCTATTACATTTTATAGCAGCCAAAAGATTGAAAAATGGCCATTTAACGGTGATAGACGCAACCAATGTACAAACAGAATCACGCAAGTCTTTAATTGCCTTAGCAAGAGAACATCATTGCCTTCCAGTTGCTTTCGTATTAAATATACCTGAAAAAATTTGTCAGGCTCGAAATGAAAAACGAAGCGATAGAAATTTTGGGAAACATGTTATTAGACAACAAAGATCTCAGCTGAAGAAATCCCTAAGGAATTTAAAAAGAGAAGGGTTTAGGCATATTCATATTTTGAATACAGTTGAAGAGATAGCTCAGGTAGAGTCAATTCAAAGAGAAAAATTGTATAATGATAAGAAAGACATCCAAGGGCCATTTGATATCATTGGTGATATTCATGGCTGTATTGATGAGACGATCTTACTGTTAACCGAATTGGGTTACCGTATAGAAGAAGTAGCTCAGGAGGTAAATTCTTTTAGCTATAAGGTTAATCACCCTAATGGTAGAACTGCTTTATTCTTAGGAGATCTTGTTGATAGGGGGCCTAACTCTCCAGCGATCCTTAAATTAGTAATGAGCATGGTGAAGTCAGGTATAGCTTATTGTGTACCAGGTAACCATGACATGAAACTCCATAAATACCTGATGGGAAAGAAGGTGCAAATTAATCATGGATTAGAAGAAACAGTAGCACAATTGGCTCCAGAAAGCGAGGAATTTAAAAATGAACTCAAAGAATTTTTGTACAGTCTAACGAGCCACTATGTCTTTGATCAAGGGAAATTGGTGATTGCCCATGCCGGTATCAAGGAGGAAATGCATGGCAGAGGCAGTGGGGCTATCCGATCATTCTGCTTATATGGTGAAACAACAGGAGAAACGGATGAATTTGGTTTGCCAGTAAGGTATAATTGGGCCTCAGAATACAGAGGCAATGCAATGGTTGTATATGGTCATACGCCTGTTCCCGAACCACAATGGCTTAATAAAACAATCAATATAGATACTGGATGTGTTTTTGGAGGTAAACTAACAGCTTTGAAGTATCCTGAGGAAGAATTAGTTTCTGTTCCTGCCAAAAGGGTTTATAGCGAACCAGTGAAGCCAATAAAACTAGATGAGGGTAGTTCTTCAAACTATCACCCAAGTCAGCAACAAGAACTAGATGACCTTTTAGATATTAATGACGTAATAGGTAAAAGAATTATATCTACTAAACTTAGAAATAATATCACCATTCGGGAAGAAAACTCAATTGCAGCACTAGAAGTGATGAGTCGTTTTGCCATGAACCCTAAATGGTTAATTTACTTACCACCAACGATGTCTCCTTGTGAAACTAGTGATGAGGATGAGTACCTAGAACACCCTAAAGAGGCATTGAATTATTATAAAAAACAAGGGGTGAGCCAAGTAATCTGCGAAGAAAAACACATGGGATCAAGGGCAGTCCTGGTAGTTTGTAAAAATGAACTAGCTGTCATGGAAAGGTTTGGGATTGAAAATGAAGGGATAGGGGCTTGTTATACAAGAACAGGTAGAAATTTCTTCAATGATATAAAGTTAGAAAAAGCATTTTTGGAGAGAGTGCAAGCAGCACTTACTACATCTGGTTTTTGGGAAGAGTTCAATACCGATTGGGTTTGTCTAGATACAGAGTTAATGCCATGGTCTGCCAAAGCACAATCTTTACTTAAAGATCAATATGCTTCTGTAGGCTCATCTGCAACAGTAGCACTTCAGGAAGTGATTAGTAACTTAGAAATTACCCAAAAACGAGAATTAACAGGTATCGATGATTTACTTGAAGGATATAAAGAAAAAAGTAAATTGATTACAGATTATAAAAATTCCTATGGTAATTATTGCTGGCCTGTGAATGGGATCAACGATTATAAATTAGCGCCTTTTCATATTCTAGCAACTGAAGGAGAAGTTCATTTAGATAAGAACCATGAGTGGCATATGAAAACTATTCAAAAAATTTGTGAAGCAGATCCTCTTTTTATGAAAGCTACTCCATGTAAGCTGATTAATTTGAATGACGAATTACAGATAGAGCAGGCGATTAAATGGTGGTTAGAATTAACTGAGAAAGGGGGAGAAGGTATGGTGGTGAAACCATACAATTTCATTAGTCATGGAAAGAAAGGATTGATACAACCTGCAGTAAAATGTAGGGGCAAAGAATACTTAAGAATCATTTATGGACCGGAATACTCTTTAGCAAAGAATATAAAAGTTTTGAAAAATAGAAGTCTAGGCAGGAAACAATCATTGGCTCTGAGAGAGTTTGCTCTTGGGGTAGAATCGCTTGAACGATTTATCAAGAATGAACCATTGAGGAGAATCCACGAATGTGTATTTGGCGTATTGGCCCTTGAAAGTGAGGCAGTTGATCCTAGGTTGTGATGGGATTTGTAATTGATAATTAGTTTAATAAATAATTTTAATCCCTAAGGGATATTAATTCCCCTGGCCGGGCGCCCCGACTCTTGAGTCGATCATTAAATTATTGCCCATAGATACCCCGTACCCTTGGGTCGGGGTTGGTTCATTTCTATGAGCTGATCTACGAGTTGTGAATTGTACAAGCTTGGGCATTTGGATTCAATTTTATAAAATTTCGCAATTCACTTTAATGATATGATGAAAAACTAAAAGTGATTATCCAAGATGGTTAAAATAAAATCAAATGAATTTTAAAAAAGAATTTCTAACCGATCTCATAAAAGGTAAATTAAAAGGAGATTTTTATCCTTTCAATATGGGTAATTTGAATGATTCTGAAAAATACCTAAAACAAATCATCGGTAGGATCAGTGATATAAGTACTATTGATGTTCAAGCAGTATTGAATCATTATGGAAGTGGATTTAGTTCATATGTACATTTATTTATCAATAAGAAAAATAAAGAAGATGTTATTACATTAAAAAATGGAAACAAAACTGCAGAAGAAATAAATGGACTAATGATATACCTATGTAGACTGTGTCCAAATGCAGTTTATTCTCAAGGAAATTGGAGTAATTTCTATGAGAATGATATCAGAACAGGGAATTCATATCCTTTGATTCTACCAGAAGAAATAGGAAATATGCCCCCATTTGATTGGAAGGAAGAAATGGTGAGAATTTCAAACATTCTAAATGAGTATGGATATGCTTTTCTTGTAAAAGAAGAATTGAATACCTATTTAGACTTTGAAATAAGTATTCGAACATCCGTAGATCCTCCATATAAAGTTTTTGATTGTTTTTTTTATTGGGACGATTAGAAAATAACTACATGAAAGAAATATTACAAAACCTAAAAGAACTAGAAACTAAACACAAAATCAAAATCCTTTACGCCTGCGAGTCAGGGTCAAGGGCATGGGGGTTTCCATCTCCTAATAGTGATTATGATGTTCGATTTACCTATGTGCATGAATTTGATTGGTATCTGTCCCTTCAAGATAAAAATGATACCATTGAGTTACCTATTAGTAATGACTTGGACATCGGTGGTTGGGAAATTAAAAAAGCACTTGGATTGCTTTGGAAATCTAACCCACCCTTACTAGAGTGGTTACAGTCACCTATTGCTTACCAAGCAGAGACACAGTTTTTGAAAGATATTCAAACATTGTCTCATCAGTATTTTTCTCCAATAGCAGTGATTCACCATTACTTAAGTATGTCAAAAAAGTACCGAGAAGCCTGTCAAAAAGGTAACTTGATTAAACTAAAGAAATACTTTTATGCCCTCCGAACTGCAATTGCAGGAAAGTGGATAAGAATGAAAAATACTACACCACCAATAGAATTGGTGAAGATGTTTGAAGTAGTTCCTGATGAAATCCAAATGAGAATTCAAGAGTTAATTTTGATAAAAGCGAACCAAAAAGAAGATTATTTGCACAATAGAGAATTTTTGATTGATGAATTTCTTGCTATAACTATCAAGGAAAATGAGCTGACTGCAAATGATCTACCTTCAGCTAAAAGAGATGTAGAAAAGCTGGATCAGTTTTATCGTGAAATTGTAAAAGGAAAATATTCATGAAACTTACAGAACTATATTCAAAAAATATCATTGTCTTTGACTGTATTAGTGGGAGCAATGCTTATGGCTTAGCTACGCCTACCTCAGATGTAGACATCAAAGGGGTTTTTATTTTACCAGAAGCAGAATATTTTGGTTTGAATTATATAGAACAAGTAAACAATGAAACGAATGACATTGTCTATTATGAATTAAGGCGTTTCATTGAACTATTAGCTAAAAGCAATCCAAATATTTTGGAGTTACTTTATTCACCCACGGATTCTATCAGAAGTATTCATCTAGTATTTGAAAAACTTAGATCAATGAACTTTTTGTCCAAACAATGCAAAGAAAGCTTTGGTGGTTATGCATTAACGCAGATCAGAAAAGCAAAGGGACTGAATAAAAAAATTCTCAATCCAATTGAAAAAGAAAGGAAGAGTATTTTAGATTTTTGCTATGTAGCTTCAGGGCAGGGATCTATTCCTGTGATGGACTTCTTAAAGAACAATCAATTAGATCAATCAAAGTGTGGAATTTCTCGTATTCCTCACATGCACGAAATGTATGGGTTATATTATGGAGATACTTCATTTAAAGGGATTATCAAAAAAGAAAATGCAAATGAAGTTTCCTTAAGTTCTATTCCTAAAAACTTTAAACCATTAGCTTTCCTTTCATTTAATCAGACGGCTTATTCCAAATATTGCAAGGATTATACAGCCTATTGGGATTGGGTCGGAAAACGCAATGATGAACGTTATCAAAACACCTTAGATCATGGTAAAAACTATGATGCCAAAAACATGATGCATATGATTAGGCTTTATACTATGTGTGAAGAGGTTGGCTTAACGGGAAAATTAAATGTAAGGAGACCTGACAGGGAATATCTGTTAAAGATAAAACAGGGAGAACTCCAATATAAGGAACTGATTGAAATAGCTGAAGCCAAAGAAGAATCTATTGAAAAAGCATATGAAAAATCAGGTTTGCCAGATCAACCAGATATTAATCAATTAAATAGGATGCTAATTGAGATGAGAAAAGAGTTTTATGATCAGTGATAGATATGGAGATCATGTGATTTTTGTTCTGGTAAGTTCCTGTGTATTTTGTTGTACTTTGGGATAAATTCAGTTTCAATGAACCTGTCCTAGCCCAAGAGTGTGATTTTTTATTTCTTGTTAAAGGATTTTATTTTGACAGGATAGGCAATATAAAGTGAAAACATACTCCCTCTTGATATAGTAGTATAATTAGGGAATTGTAAACCGTTAATACTTGTTTCCCATTCTGCACGGACATAACGTTGCAATCCTTTTTGATAAAGTACACCTATTCTTAT
>CALGOB010000044.1 GCA_937958005.1 uncultured Cyclobacteriaceae bacterium | reverse complement strand
ATAATGGATTATATATACAGGTGTCTTGTGCCATTATGGAAGACTGAGACGGGAATGTTCATAGATTCAACCCTAGTAGCTTGAAGTTTATTAGAGAATTTGAAGATATAGCAGCTTATAATAAGTCACAGTTAATATAAGTTGGTATACTGTAAACTAACTTCGGAGTTGCTTATATCCTAATTGCCAAACAACCCAAATTTCGATATGATCGTTATAGTTAGTAACTTTATACTATGAAAGTAGCTCCAGAGAGAAATACGGACACAAAAACAGATACCCAGGACATGGGTATCAAGCCGCCCCATTTGAGCGATGAAGAGCTTCGTATGATGATTGCAGAAGCCAGGCAAGAAAAAGGAATAGACGGTAAAGAATCAAAGAAAAACATCTATAAAGCATTAGGTCTGTAATTTTTTGAATGTCCCAATACATAGTTAAACCAGTAGCAGAAAAGGAAGTCACCAAACAAGCAAAGTTTATCTCCAGAGATGGTTTACTCCGTGCAAAGGATTTTGTTGATTACATATACAGTAAATTCCAGTTTCTAGCTGAAAACCCCTCAATCGGCCGTGATGCTTCCAGATATGGCAGTAACCTTTTAGTATGGTCAGATAGAAAATACAAAGTGTATATTTATTTCACTTCCCATGTAGACCATATAGCAATAGAAAGGGTCATTGGCATGAGACAGAGTCAGCTCAAATCCTTCAAACTATAAAGGTTTCCCAATTAGTATAGTGAAGACTTGTTAAGAACCAACAGCTATAAAAGCTGTAACTTTCTCATTTTAATTATTTACAAATAAAGATTAAATATTATGAGAAAGTTGTTTTTAACATTCGTGGTTGTAGGTGTTTTTACTATGGTTTTACCGTCTTGTTCGGGCAATGATGATTTCACCGAAGTGGTGGAAAACATTGATGAACAGGAAAGCTCAGTTGAGCCAGATGTAGAAAGGGTAACGTCTAAACCAGGCGATGACTGATTTTATACAAAACTTATCATTCATAAAAAGGATGGGTCATTTCTGGTCTATCCTTTTTTTTGTATTTTTGGGAGAACGACACTTTTTAAGCTAACCTTATTGTGAAGATTATACTAATTACCGCGCTCTTATCACTTAGTAATATTACCGTACCTCCAGATATTTCTGATGACTACATAGACAAGCTGCACGGCCAGGTTTATGAATTACTTGATACCGATCTCGATTCGGCAATGTCTGTGTCAGAAAAGACATTGCAATACTCCAAGGACAACGACTATATCTGGGGAGAAGGCAACTCGCTTTTCCTAAAAGGCTACATCTTTGAGCAGCGCAATGAACTGGGCAAATCCATGATCCAGTACCTAAAAGCGGTAAGTGTCCTAGAAAAGTTGGACACTTACAAAGCAATAAACACACGGATCAAATTAATACATAATTGCGGTGTCATTTTGAAAGATCACTATTGGTACGAAGAAGCTTTAGAGTACTTTGATAAAGGTATTGAATTGGCCAATACGCATACACTCGATAAACGTCTCCTGGAAATATATTATAACCGCAGTGATGCCTATAGATTACAGGGCAGCTTTGATCTGGCCGTACAAGATGCCAAAGCCTGTTTAAACATTGCGAAAAAACAGCAACACAGCCTCTTTATTGCTCGGTGTTGGAATATCCTTGGGGTTGCCTATATGGAATTTGGCGACCAAGAAAAGGCCAGAGGGTATTACCGCAAGATCATAGACAGTAATATTGAAAAAGTCGCTACCACCAGGAACAAAGGCAGGGCATTTCATAACCTCGGAATGACCTATTACTTGGACAGTAATTACATTGAGGCAGAAAAGTATTATCTCAAAGCCCAGGCAGAAAAAGAGAAGCGCAACAGGTCAAGGGAGCTTTTTATTACCTACACTGACTTGGCAGGGGTATATCAAATAACTGGTGATTTTGACCGCTCTTTATCTATTGGCAAGAAAGCAGAAGGGTATTATGACGATGTACTTTTATTGGAGAAAAATTACCGCCTCTTTCATATTCTGGGTGAAGTCTCCCACAGCCTGGGGATGACCAGTGAAGGTGTTGCCCATACCAGACGGTATGTAGGAGAAAATCAAAAGTTTCTTGAGAAACAAAAGAGGATCTTACATGAGAAAGATCGTTTTAAAATGGAACTGGTTTTGGCTGGGTATAACCAAGAACTGAACAGTAACGAGAAAATCTCCAATTTAAGCACTTGGATCATTTCTATTTTAATAGCTATAGGGGTGGTTTTACTTTTTATCAGGCTAAAAAAATTATGGCTCAAAAGGGTTTTGACCAGTGAGCTTAAAGATACCATGAATGATATTGACCTAAAAGATTTGTAGCCCCAAGTAAGATACTTTGGAGCTACAGTAATTTATGAATCTGCTTTGTCTATTTGTATTTTAGTCCAGGCAATTATCACTTCATCCCAACAGTTGTTTTTTTCAAAGTATTCCTTTTTATCTAACGGGTATTCATCATTTAACGCTGCTTCCCAATCAATGTGTTTGAACTCTTGGTAAAAGTCTTTGGCCAGGGTAACTATTGTTTCTATTGTGGTAATATACCCTCCATATTTTTCGTATAGCATTTCACAGTAATGACCTGAAATTATGGCAGTAATCAAAGCGATTTCATCTACCGTGTTTTCAGATTTTTCAATGGCTTTGATCTCCTTTTCTGAAAACTCTTTTAAGCTTGGTTCATTGTCATAATCTCTGATCTCAATATCTACTCTCCAGTGCTTGGCCACAACATCAACTATACCTCCTTTTATCCTTATCAGGACACTATAAGTCGGCTCTTCCATCGTGGCCAGGTCATCTATGGTTTCGGCTGCTAAATGGTAACCGTTAACCAGTTCTTTAGAGGTATGCTCCAGAAGCTTTTTAGTTTTTTCCACTTTGTCCCCTGTTTCTTGTCCTAAATAGTTATCACTTAGACAAGATTGCACACTGCTTAGACTACTGCTTAAGATGTTTTCTATTGTGCCTAGTTTCGTTTTTACCTCTTGGTTATCTGGCAAACCTTTTTCAATGCTTTTAAGGCTGTTCAGTGCTTCATCCAGTATGATCCGACCCGAGCGCAGTTCTCCCCAAGTATGCTCAGAAAGGTTTTCAATTTCATTTATACTGGAATCCAATATTGCTCTAAGGCCAACTAATTGTGTTTTTAATTGCTCAATTTCTGTTTTGTTTTCCATCTGTTTTATCTGTGTATTAGGTGGTTGTAGATTCCAACTTCTTTTTCAGTCAATGGACGGCAATTAAACCAGCCGTCTTGATCTTCCAATCCAAGCATATATGCTTCTAATTCGGCCTTTGTTTTAAAGTGCCTGGTGACAAAATCCCCTTCACCAGTGACGACCTTTTTTATTTCGTCTTTATCTTCTATCATTCGGGTCAACCGTTCTCCAAAGGCAATTACTACTGTGTTTTTCATATCAATCTTTATTTTATGTTTGTTTAGGACAGGATTGTATCATGTACTGAAAGGAAGCAATAGAGTAAGGATGAAACATATTGGATCTTAGAGGGTAAAGAACAGTTTAAATATTTGGATTATTGTTGTTCTTCTGGTGATTTTACTATTTATTAGGATTAATGAACCAACCCCGACCCAAAGGTACGGGGTATCTATGGGTAATAATTTAATGATCGACTCAAGAGTTGGGGCACCCGACCAGGGGAATTAATATCCCTTAGGGATTAAATTGTGGCTTTAAAAGGTGAGATGAATGATATAAGTTTAGATCATAGAATGAAGTTTTTATTTTTTTTTCTACATAAATAGAATTACATTTCACAATAAATTATTAATTATTCTGTTTTTGAGTAAACCATTTTAAAAATGATTAACGCGCTTTTCAAGTTTATTTTTGCAATACTACTATGTTTAAATTCATTTTTCTCAATAGGTCAAAACATTGAGTCTTATAAGGAATTATGGGATAATTTTGATTTAGAGGAAATCATTCTTTCATATCAAGATGTAGATCATAGTATTCTTAAAGAAAAAGCTTTTCAAGAGATAGTCGCAAAAGCATATTCTGTTCAAGGAAATTACGATTCAGCATTTTACTATTTAAATGAGGCAATACTTTCGGATTCTTCTATTATTTATCTTGTAGACCCCATCTTTTACCCATTAACTAAAGATAGAAGATGGGGAGTACTTGAAAAAAAGCAATTACAAAAAATACAGAGTAAGTATGGTAGATACGAAAAAGCTGAATTGACTCTTCAGTTACTTCGAATGAGACAAAAAGATCAATATCTATTTTACGAAATTAGAATGTCTCAGAAAAAATTTGGAAATAGATCATCTATTACCAAAGCATTATGGGATCGTAAAAAAGAGATAAATGCTCATCAACAGGCTCAGTTGGATAGTATCGTTTTGAGTTCTGGCCTACCTAAAAAATCGATTGTTAAAGGGGCTGCAATGGAAGCAGTATTTTTAATAATCCAACATGCAAATTTGGAATATCAAGAAAGGTTTCTTCCTTTACTTAAAGGTGCAGCCGAAAAAAATGAAATCAGTAAATCATCACTGGCCTTATTAACAGACAGGATAAATATCAGAAGAAAAAAGAAACAAATATATGGAACACAAATTGGTCGGAAAGTAAATGGAAAAGCTTTTATCTATCCAATTGAAGACCCGGCAAATATTAATGATTTGCGCTCTCAAATGGGTTTAGGTTCAATAGAAGAGTATGTAAGTAGATGGGATTTAAAATGGCCAGAAGATTATCAGGAAGAGTAGTAATAATAGTCTTTTTTAGCATGATTTCATGTGTTCAAAAAAACCAAAAGTATATGAGTTGTAAGGAAAGCCCAGTTGTATTTGAAACCCTTAGTAAGGAAAGTGCTAATTTTAGAAACCCCTACAACTATGATAATGAGATATTTCAGCCTGGGAGGTTCTTTTCATACAAGTATTCTTTCATTAAAGATCAAGAAGAAGAATTCTTGATCAGAGTTTTAGATGATGAAAATGAAATATGGGATTTAGTAAAGCCTTCAGAAGCTGATGAAAATACAATCTATAGGATTAATATGGAGATACGGGAAGGGAGAAGTCCATTTGATAAATATAATTCAGATTATAACCAGACAGTTTTCAAATACTCATATGTTAATTTAGATGGTGTAGAGATATACAATGAAATTACTGGACTGGTTGAAAATGATGAAAACATCTGGGTTCATCCTCCTAGGAGTTTTCTTTTTGGAATTTTAGAATTCAACGCGTTTCCATATATTAAATTCAATAAAGGAGTGATATCATGGTCTTCCAACATAAAAGTGCCACAGAGTTGGTCAAATGAAAATTGGTTTACTTGGGAGGGAATATTAAATAATTCCACCTGTTTTGTAAAAGAAGAGTTATCTAGTCTTCAATCGTCTATTGAGACCCAAACTACCAATAAGTTTGGGGTAAGTAGCAGTAAAATGATCTTCAATGCAAAGAAAGGGTTTACATCACTTAAATATGTGAATTTTGATAATAGTGAACTACACCTAAAACTTATTAATTAGAAAGAATTTTAATCAATTTTTAAATATATGAAGTATAAAAATCAATCAAAATCTGGGAACCTAATTGCGCAGTATGAAGAATTCCGCGTAGAAGGCTCTCACAAAATTTATGGGGGTTATACAAGGGTTATAACCAATTGTGGAGAGGTAGACGATGATGGTCACTCACTCGAAGACGGTGGTGAAAAAGATGAAGATGCCGCTCTAAGTTTCTTTTAAAAATTAAATACAAATCTTTTAAATTTTAATCCCTGAGGGATACCTAATTCCCCGACTCTTGAGTCGATAAAAAAGCTTTTGGCCGATAGAGATACCCCGTACCCTTGGGTCGGGGTTGGTTCATTAGTTATAATAAATTTTGACGGAATAGTTGACCAAAAATCTGGATCTTGAAGAACTTGATCTTCGATTACAAGAAACTCAACTTCAAACTCATGTAAGTATTCAATTATCAACAAAAAATTCTCATAAATGCCATTTTTGAAATATTTTATTTTACTATTTATCTTGTCAAGCATTGATGCATACTCACAAGAAGCACAAGATTCTTTGTTAGAAAGCAATATAGATGATGTAATAGAAGAACTGCAACTTATGTATCATTTAGATCAAAGTTTACGAAATTTTGTGGAATATGGAGAATTTGATTCAAATACAGATAGATTAGACTCATTAAATATAGAAAGTTCTTTGTCTAAATCAACTAGAGATAATATATGGGATTTCACAATTAACCCAATAGATTCTATTAAATCAGAAAGAATGATTAAAATAATAGAAGTATATGGTTTTCCATCTGTTGATAGATTAGAAAAATTAAGTGGAAAGGACATTGATTTTAACCCTATCATCCTACTGGTTCACACTCCATTCAAAATGGCTAAAAAATTGATTCCAATAGTGAATGAAGAATTCAAAAAAGGAAATTTTAGAAGTAGTTGTGAATATGGTTATATTCTTTGGCATTTACATGGTAGATCTGACTTCAAATACATGTTAGAAAACGGGTATAAAATGGAAACAGATGAAAAAGGAAAATTTAAGTTAATAAGTACATGCGATTAATCAATGCTGTTACTAAGGTATCTTTTAAAAATTCTCGAATAAATTATTGATTGCTTAACTAACTTGTTCTTTTCATTTCCAATTAAATAGTCTAGTATTAAACAGTGCCTATAAACAATTAAAATAGGCCTATGATGAGCAACTTACCTTTTGTGAAAGTCCATAGTGGTTCATTTTAAATTAATTATAAATATTATTTTTGGTATAAATATTGTCTTATTGAATTTAAAATTTATTATTAAAATATAATTTTATCATGAAAAATTTAAAATACTATTCAAAAGGGAGCCTAACGGCTATGTTATTATTATCCCTACTTATTTTTGGTGCTTGCTCTGAGGATGAAGATGATGTTGTAAACTGCTTACCTGGGATAGAGGAATTAACTTCCGAGCAAATAGGTACTTATTCAGGTTTGTTGACATTAAATAGTACTTCGGTTGTTAATGCTTCGGGAACGGCAACTTTGGTGCTTACTGATTGCAAGACCTACTCAGTTAATTTTAGTGATAATATTCCGTCTATAGTTAATGTGCGGTTTATTGCATCACAGAATGGAACAGTCCTGACTTATGTAAACGAAACATCAACTTCTACTGTGATTATCAATGCAGATGGTACTCTTACCGTTTCTCAGACTGCAGCGCCTGTAATAACTTTTACAGGTAATAAATAGCAGACTAATATAATTAATTAAATAGGGCTTACTCTGACTGCTAGGGTAAGCCTTTTTTATTGAATTAGTAAGGCCAATTTATGTTTATAGGGGTGTATAAGATATTTTAGTAAATTTGATATTGACAAAGCGGTTTCCCGCTGGGACAAAAAAAGGTGAGCATAGCATCGCTATAGTGAGTATTTTTAACGCATGGCAAATATTAAACTTGCTGATAGATATGCGCTCTAACAAATCTAAATTGGTATAATTCAATTTTTTTTCTTGCTAGAAATCTTTTATTCATTTGTGTTGCTTGACTATTTTAAGCTAACGTTGTATCGTCTTCAGGTAATTTCCTTGGTGACTTTAGGATTCTTATTTTTGTATTTTATTAATAAATCAATTTAAGAGCGCTTTTTATCAAAATTTAGATTTAGTTGGATGACGGTAATAATAAATTGATAATGTTTAAAATTTATTGCTTTTAAATTCGCCAATTGATAGGTTGTTAGAAGAATCTAGTTAGGGATCTGAATAGATCAAATATGTTATAATCCCCAAACCTTGTTTAACAATTGTTTATTTTTGTATTGAATGATTAAACAGAAGAGTAGATTGTTTATTTAATGCCTGTCTTATTTCAACAATCATAAAGTCTAACGAATAGTAACTTGAAAGAGGGTAATTAAATACCTATTTTTAGTTAAGTGTTTATTTTTAACTAGTTGAATTCACAATGTCAAATTGACTTGATATGATTTATAATGGAAAAGAGATAGAATTTCCCGCGGTGACACACATAAGTTTCTTTAAAGTAATTGAAGCTTTGGAAGAAATAGCTAAAGGTAAAGAGCTTGGAGCAGCTGATTATGCTAAACAATTGATTGCTGAAATTGAAAAATACCCAGAGCTAAAAAATGGTTTTAAAGATTTAGGCCTAATTAAGAAGCATAAAAAAATAATTAATAGAATCTGTAGAGTTTTATTTCCAGACGCCTTATTAACCAACGAAATAAAGGCATTGACCCCTCCATTCTTTTTTTACCCAATCTATACAAGCACAAGGTTTGATAATATTGTTGAAGCATCAGGAGAAGAGTTTTCTTATAAAATGAAGGATGTAGATGAAGATCTATTTTATCTCTATTGTTGCTATTTTATCTTGCGTAACTATTATGGGTATACCATAAAAGGAAAAGGATCATTGAATGTGGAGATTCAAAATAAAATTCAACAGTTAACCAAAACCTATAAGTTGGGTATCAATGCAGATATGTCTGAATTTATTCCAACAGATAGAGCAAAAGACATTACGCGAAAAGACTTTGAGGAGCTGATTGATAATTTCGGAGACATTGATTTATGGAAAGAGAAATTCCCTCCAAATAGTTGGGTTATAAAGGGAGTTAATATGATCAATTTAGTAGATGTGACTATAGATCAGGCGCTAACCTCTATTACAGACAACCTACTTCAAAAGACTGATGACTCTTTTGGGAATATTATAGAGGGTATGTGTAGGTTACTAGGTAATCCAAAACTAAAGATAGGGATACTGACTTTAGATAAAACCAGTAAACTAATCCCAATAGGGAATGAAGAGGTTAAAAGCCTTTTATTGAACCCTGGTGAATTTATTGAATGTAATACTGAGATGTGCGATTATGCTTATTATCAATTGTTTAAAAGAAATGAGCCGTTAGTGCTTTCTGATGTTGATCGTTTTCATAAATCATCCATGAGTCAGGTATCTAAGAAGCTTTCTGATCTAGGTTTTAAAAGCTATATTTTGATTCCATTGTTGTATGAAGAAGAGGTTTTAGGGTTTATGGAATTGGCTTCTGATACAAGGTATGAACTAAATCAGGTAACTGTAACCGTTTTAGAGGAAGTAGTACCTATACTTGCCATGACCCATAAAAGATTTGAAGCAGAAAGCAAGAATAGGATAGAAGCAATTATTCAACAAGAATGCACCACTATTCACCCTTCAGTGAAGTGGAGATTTGAGTTAGAGGCAGAAAGCTTCATCAATAAGCAATTGCGTAATGAGCAAGCCTCTTTTAAGGATATTGTCTTCTCTAATTTATATCCCTTATATGGTCAAATGGATATAAAGGGTTCTTCTATGAGAAGAAATAAGGCTGTTAGTGCTGATTTAAATAAACAGATTGAAAGTGTCAAAAAGATATTAGAATATGCTTATCAATTCGTTAAAATGCCAATTTACGAAGAATTGGTTTTTAGGTTAAGTACGTATAGTGCTGAATTGGAAAAAGGACTGTCTGCATCTAGTGAGTATAAAGTGTTGAGTTTTCTGAAATCTGAAATTTACCCATTATTTGAAATCCTGTCAGAAAGTGATTCATATTTAAAAAAACTAATAAACGATTACAATTCTTTGTTGGATCCGCATTTAAATACAATTTATAATGAACGGAAAAAATATGATGAAAGTGTTAATTTAATCAATCAAAAATTAGCTTCTTATTTAGACAAACGCCAAGAAGAAGCTCAAGATATGTTTCCGCATTATTTTGAGAGGTATAAGACTGATGGAGTAGAGTATAATATGTATATAGGCCAATCAATTACTCAAGAAGAGAGGTTTAGTTCTGTTTACTTAAAGAATTTAAGAATCTGGCAACTGCTTGTGATGTGTGAGATGGAGAATGAGTTTAAGCAAATACAAAAAGAATTAGACACTCCTATAGAAATAGCTTCTTTGATTTTAGTCTATAATACATCACTATCTGTTCATTTTAGGATGGATGAAAAACGATTTGATGTAGAAGGTGCCTACAATGCTAGGTACGAAATAATTAAAAAGAGGGTAGATAAGGCACTCATAAGAGGAACCGATGAAAGGATCACCCAGCCAGGAAAAATTGCCATTATTTATTCCCAAGAACAAGATGCGGTAGAATATCAGAAATATCTTCATTTCCTTTCTTCCAAGAATTTTATTAAAAAGGGCATTGAAGACTTGGAACTTGAGGATTTGCAAGGTGTTACTGGATTAAGAGCTCTGCGAGTAGAAGTAAATTACACAATAGGTTTAACAGTCGATGAATTTATTGATTCTATTGAAAATAAAGTGAAATAACTTATTCATATTTTGATATTAAAGATTATCACGGCTGATTTTGTATACCTAAAATATTTGATCAATTTCTCTAGTTTAAGTAATCTGTGGGGATACAGATCAAGGCGATATTTGTAAATAAAAAGCTCTAATAAATAAACGGTGATAATGTCTATTTTATTACTAACAATTAACTGTGTGATTTAAGGTCGTTTTAATCCCTAAGGGATATTAATTCCCCTGGCCGGGCGCCCCCAATGCACTTAACTTAAGTTTTATAAAAAAACTGATTTTAGTTTGTTGATATTCAGTATAGTCTGCACTCAAAAGTTCTTAGGTTTTATTGATTTTTC
>CALGOB010000043.1 GCA_937958005.1 uncultured Cyclobacteriaceae bacterium | reverse complement strand
AAAATGCCATAATCTGCATAAATAGAATCACTAGGGTTGCATAAACTTCTTGCGTTAAACTCTTCTTCAAATTCACTTGGTATGAAAGACATTAGAGAATTAAAGTGATTTAGTCTTTTTGTCTTTTCTTTCAAGTAATTGGGGTCACTAAATAAGATTTCAAAATCTTCTCTACTAGAGAAAGAAACCGTTTTATTATCTACTTCCGATAATGAGGGTTCAATTATTGGGTTATCAATTGGCTCTTGCTCCGCACAAGCAGCAAACAATAAAAGAACTATTAGCCCAAAATAAGCGTAATTTTTCATCATGTTATTTGTTTAAGTAATTAATCTATGCCCTTTATTTTTAGGAGTATTGGGCGTTATTCTCCTTTTCTTAAATTGCTTTGGATTTTTTCTAACTCTTGACTATTTGCAGCGGTAATTGTATTAAGTGCTTTTTGTAATTCGCCAACTATCATTGGAGTATCTGCATAGCTTGAAATAGCTGCAAATATTAAGTTTTTCATAATGGCTTCATCTCTATATCTAAGGTTGACAAATGCCATTACAAAGAGTTCAAAAAGATCATTTTCTGTTAAGTCTTTAGACGTTTCTAACCGCAATGTTTGTAAATCTTTTTTTGTCTGTTTGATCTGTAATAAAAACTCATTATTTTCTTTGGGCATAATCGATTTTATTTTAATAAATGAATAAAAGTGTATTCATTGAATACACCTTTTTGGAGTTATCGTTACTCCTTACCGAATAGACTATTTTATGTAGGAAGGTCTATAAAACCAAATAGCCTATTATACTACTAACTACGCTAACTTATTTTAATATTTAAAAGTGAGGTGCTACCATCTAAGGTATGAGATTACGCTACTCAATACACCTCACTAACTCCCGATTGACATGGGGGGATTAACAAGTGCTTTCTATTAAGCACTTGATTTTATTTATTAACTACTTACAAATAAACTTTAAAAATGTCGAATACATTTAAGGAATAAATACTTTAGTATATTAGAAATTGAATTGAGTATATGTCATTAAAGAATATATCTCTTACAATTATACTATGATACAATTATACGTTATAAATGCGGTTTTTAAAAACTTTAAACGCATTTAAGGTGTAAAACTTTAATAAAACCTATTAAATGCAATTAGACATTAAAAGGATTAGGGCTGAAAATGGAAATCTAACCCAAGCCGATTTTGCGAATAGACTAGAAATTAGTTTACGTACTGTGCAAAAATATGAAAGTGGCTCTTTGATACCTGAATCAATTAAAAAATTGATACGGTATGAGTTCAATTTGTTTGAAGATGAACGAGTAGAGAAAAGTATCTTTGAAAAAATTGATGCTCTTATCGAAAAATCTAATGATAAAAACATAGAGACATTACAAAAGATTAAAAATACCCTAATTGATCTAAGTGATGAAAAGGAGACTTATAAAAATAAGTATTATATAACGTTGGAGGAATTAGACCAATTAAAAACGTATCTCATTAAAACACTAAAGATTCCGAAAAAACATCTTAGCTAGTTTGACTTAAAAATTCTAATAATATCTTTTCTAATCACCATTAAACGATATTGCCTTGATAAGAATAAGATAAAGGATAGCAGACCTACAACTGAAATTATTAGAATAATATTTTTATAAGTAAAAATCTTTGTTAGCAATGCTTTAAAGGCTGTTTGATTATTAATAAAGTCTTCAAATCTGTTTTGATTTAATAGAGTAATTAGTTCATTTTTTTGATCTATAAATTTAGTCAATTCTTTATTATACTGTCTTAAATTTTCTTTTGTCAAACTATTGTTACTCTTCATTTCATAAGCAGTTGCCAACAAATCAAATACCTTAGAAAATTCAGGATTCGGACTTACAAACAAATATAATTTCTTTGCATTTTCTAAACTTATCAATGCTTGTTCTACCGATCCAATTTGCAGATAACAATTGCCTAAATCCATTTCTGTGACAAACCTATCTGAATTTGATTTATACTTTTTAAGTGCTTTTTCAAAGTATAATATTGCTGTTGAATGATCGTTTAATTCGATATAGTTATTTGCTATAGCATGATAGGATTTGCCAGAATATTTAGCATTTTCTAACATTTTTTCATTTGAGATAACCTGATTTAAGTAACTCTCGGATTTTTCAAAATTGTCTTTTTCAGCATATAATAATCCAAGCTGCAAGCTTATTTTAACCTGTCTTAGCTTATTATCAAATTTTTTATTTAGTTCTATTCCCTCGTTAAATAGGTCTATTGATTCATCATACTCTTTTTTGTATTTATAAATGATGCCTAAATTATAAAGTATGCCTGCTTTGTTCTTTTCTGCAACAAAACTTAGTGCTTGTTTGTAATATTTTATTGCAAAGTCGTAGGCTTTAAACCTGCCTGAAATAACACCTAAATTCTTCAAGATACTTGCTTTATCTTTATAAAAAATTGCATCATCAGGGATTAACTCTAAAGCAGTTAATAAATTTTTAGTTGATTCAAAATATTGCTTTTTCTTTAAGTAGGATGTTCCTAATATGTAGTGGCTATAATATCTATTATTATCACTTGTCGAGTTTTTAAGAGAAACTTTTGCATAAAAAATAGCTGAGTCATAGTTAACAGATAAAAAAGATTCTGCCTTTTTGATTTCAGATTTAACGTTTATTGTTTCATTAAAATTTGAAATGCAGCTTGTCAGGTTAAGTGTAAAAAGTAATGCTATTAGGTATCTCATAGTTCGTAATCATTTAATCTATATTATCTAATGATAAAGTGCTTATACGGGTTGCATAAGCACTTTGTAATATAAATCTAAAACCAACTGAAAACAAATTAAGATATGTTTGCCCTACCTATTTAGGTTGTCCTGTTGGCTCGTCTATTTCCTCGTCCTCTAATGTTGGGTCAGTTAAACTTGGAACATCTGTTATTGAAGCTTCAACCTCTTTGTACTCATCGGTACAGCTATTAAGCATCAACAATATACAAGAACTTAGAACAACCCATTTGCATAATCTTTTCATCTTATTGTATAATTTTTATTTGTAAATAATTAATTAGACACAATTTAATTAATACTAAAAAAGGATTGCTTTAATAGGTTCGAGTACAGGAGGAACTTTGTGTTCTTCAGCTGGAGACTGATTGATAGTAAAATAAAAAAACTGCAAAGATTGCAGTTTTACTTCACTACTAACATTACAACAAATTATTATCTGCAAAGGAAAAATGACCTTCTTTGGTTAGTATAACATGATCTAGTAAGTCTATATCCATTACCTTACAAGAGGTGGACTGTCTAGTATTGTTGTGACGAAAAATTTAAGTCCTTAAGTGTATGATAGGTGTCACTTTTTGTGTCCAAAATTGACAACCCCCGAGTGGCGCTCCCTATCTATAAATTGCCATTTTGAGCTAATTTTATCACTTGTGCTTTTGGGCCAAATTCCATTTTAGATTTTAAAAGTTCAATATTGTTATTTGCTTGAAATTTTAATAACCCTTGAGTGTCAGACCCTACCCATATTTGATTATTTTGAGCACATAAGCTCCAAATATTTTCACCATTGAGTATATTTTTGGTTTTACTTTTTCTTTCTATGAAATACCATTGTTTTCTGTTGCAGCCCAAAGCCTGCCCATCGGATCTTCTAACAAATCATTTACCTTTATATTTTCAGGAAATGTTTTTATTGGGGTGATTTTTTTTGTAATTAAGTTAAAAGTAAAAATTCCTTTTCCTTTTGTCCCAATCACTAAATCACCATTTTTTCTTTCGAAAATTGCTTTAATGGCTAAGGTGTTAGAACTGTACGAGTGAGGATAAAATAGTTCTCAAATTTCTTATTAGCTCTATTGAACCGTTATAGCCACTGATGCAGCATTGAGTAAATTTGAAATGGAAGAGAGCAATATTTTTGATAGAGTTTTTAACTAGTTGTTTTTTTGTCTAATTCTGTAGCGAAGGATATTTGATATTTTTAAAATGCTACATTCAGTTAAAAAAATGATAATTGAGAAACTCGCGTTTTTGATTGTATATTCTCTACAAGCATTACCGTTTACTAATGTGGCGCGGCGAGAGCACAGATTAGCCTGCATTATTCATGACAAACCATGACCTTTCGTAATATGTAATTGATTTACTAAGTTTTATGATGAAAGACTTAAGAATTGACATCGCCCAAATTTGAGGAATGTCAATTTTACTCTACTGAATCGATTACCTTGATGATCAACCATTTAGTTTTTCTAATAATTATTTCCCTGGTCTGACATCCCGAATTATTCGGGTTAAGAACTGAAAAATGGAAGAAATTATTAATCGGCTCAGGGTAATAGGTTTACCTTTAGATGTGAACTCTTTTAAAAACTGGATGCGTTTAATGAACGAACCCTGACCCAGTGCCGGTGCCTCTGCAAAGAAAGCTACAGCACTCGCGGAAGGGTCATGGGTTCAACTAAGGAATTAACATGTCTTAGAGATTAACGGCGAATTTCAATATTGGTAAAGTAACATAATATAGCTAACTTGACTTTAGCAGTTCTGTCAAAGCTTTTGAATTTGATGGTGAGATTACCCCTACCTGAATTTTGGATGAGATGTAAAAAAGAAGATGAAAAAACAATGAAGTTACTTATATTCCTAACTACATGTTTAGCCCTTTTTGCTTGCCAAAAAAACAGCACAACTTTCGAAACTATCAGTTGTAGTTCCATTGATTCTACAGTAAATAATAACCTTCACAAAGTATTCAAACCATGTCGTGAGTACATCTATCAGGCAAAATATTGGGATACTGAATATAATCTTATTTCAGATGAACTAATTTGGCTAATGGCCACAGGGAAAGGGTGGGGTTTTCAGCCTGAGCTACAAGATGAAATAATATTTCAATTTGCTTATGATCCTTCTAGGATGGATCGCATCAAAGATTTTAATGTGAATTTAAGTCGATCAGAAATTGACTGGAGTAAAAAGGAAGTTACAGGAGTAATAGAAACAGAGTCTGAAGTTTGGATGCACCCATTTAGGGAAAATCAATACTCTTTTACTGAAGTTTCTGCTTTTCCTCACATCAAACTTCCTATTTACGAAGGAAATTCTTGGACTATTAGTTTAAACCTCCATGAGGGATGGGGTGACTGGGAAAATACGACACTTAATTCAACCTATACTGTCCTTGATTATGAACCTGTTATTACTCCTTTTAAAAAACTAGATGCATGGCATGTGCGGGCATATACCATAGCTGAATTCGGAGATTCACAACATGATTTTTGGTACAATGAAGAATTTGGGTTTGTCAAAATGATTATCAAAAACTACAAGGATCAACTATTATCTGTAGAACTAAAAAAGGTGAAAGAGTAAAACAATTAATTAATTCTGAAAGATCAATGAGCTTGCTAGTTTCTACAAGGCTTGCAAACCACCTAACAGAAAAAAGAAGTAATCAATAAACATACGCTTGTTAAGTACAAGGTACACTTTTTCATTTTAAGAATTTGATAAACCCTAC
Organism: uncultured Cyclobacteriaceae bacterium; assembly: GCA_937958005.1. Lineage (GTDB taxonomy): Bacteria > Bacteroidota > Bacteroidia > Cytophagales > Cyclobacteriaceae > JANSWY01. The sequence continues at coordinate 1,892 of CALGOB010000043.1, read as the reverse complement.
CTATGTTTAGGTTTTCTCCAGTTTTTCTTACCCCCTGAACCACCTGCACCTTTGCGGTTTTTCGGTTTGTTTGGGTTTGGTCTCTGGCGATTATTCTGTTTTGAGGCAGGTTTAACCCCTGTTGCTTTATCTGTTGGCTCAAAACCTTCCATGATTTCCGTAGGTATTTTCTGCTCAATCAGTTTTTCTATATCTCGTAAATAGTCCATTTCATCTACACCTACTAAAGAAATAGCCTGTCCACTTGCTCCAGCTCTTCCCGTTCTTCCAATTCGATGAACATAATCTTCAGAGATATTAGGCAGTTCAAAATTAATCACATGTGGAAGTAATGGAATATCCAACCCCCTGGCAGCTATATCTGTTGCAACAAGCACCCGAATATCTCCGCTTTTAAAACCAGCTAATGCTTTGGTTCTTGCTCCTTGGCTTTTACCTCCATGAATAGCTGAAGCACTCACATCTGCTTTGTTCATTTTCTCTGCCAAGCGATTTGCTCCATGCTTGGTACGGGTGAACACTAGCACTTGCCGCCACTTACCGCCAGCAATCATATCGATTACCATATCGGTTTTCTTCTTTTGATCTACCCGATATGCTTTTTGAATGATCTTCTCTACCGTGGTATTTTCTGGAGTAGCTTCCACAAGTACTGGGTGATTAAGAAAACCACTCGCCAATTTTTTAATTTCAGGCGAGAAAGTAGCCGAAAAAAGTAAATTTTGTCTTTTTCTTGGGAGTAAAGTAATAATTTTTTTTATATCATTAATAAACCCCATGTCAAGCATTCGGTCTGCCTCATCCAATACCAATACTTCAACATCAGAAAGTGAAATCAATTTTTGGTTGCTCAAGTCCAACAGCCGTCCTGGAGTAGCTATTAAGAAATCAACCCCCCTTCTAAGCTTACTAACTTGAGGGTTTTGTTTCACGCCACCAAAAATAACGGTAGATCTGATGTCCAAATATTCACTATAAGATTCTACATTATCTAATATTTGCGCCGCCAGTTCACGAGTAGGGGTAAGTACCAGTGCTCTTATACGCCTTCTTTTATGCGGTGGCCTTTTGGTTAACAGCTGCAAAATTGGGAGTGTAAATCCTGCTGTTTTTCCAGTTCCAGTTTGTGCAGACGCTAATACATCCTTTCCTTGAAGGATAACTGGGATCGCTTTTTTCTGAATGGGAGAGGGTGAAGAATACCCTTTTTTGGCAACTGCCTGTATTAACTGCTCAGACAAGCCTAATTGATCAAATGACATAATAGATTATTTACCAAATGACGTTCCTTTGGTAAAAGTGCCATTTCTGTATTATTCTGTAAGTTACTAATAATAATCATGACCTTAGCATTTGTTTGCTTTTAACACCTTCATAAAGTAATATTCTACCTATATCATTTGTAAATCAACCTTTAACACAAGTTATGCCTTAGAAAATCTATTCCGATTGTAAGTCTCTTCATTATAACCACTTAACATAAGTTCATGGTTCTGCTCGGAACTGTGTGCGTTTATTTTTTGCATATATTATACATCAGTATAAAATTCTAATTCGTTTGAATAAAGGATCTCTAAGCTGCAATAGAATAATGAACCAACCCCGACCCAAGGGTACGGGGTATCTATGGGCAATAGTTTAATGACCAACTCAAGAGTCGGGGCGCTCGGCCAGGGAATTAATATCCCTTTGGGATTAAAAAATACTGGTATCCAATTAAATCTGAAAATGAACAAAAAGACACTTATAGACCAAATAAAGAGGGTTTTTTTCTGATCCTGAAAAACACCCCTCTAGAATTGGGCATTCCTAAAATTAGGGGCTTTGTTCATTTTTTCCATGATGAAAAAACGGAACCAAAAAAATCTAGTCAAAAACAACCCTCTGCCGGG
>CALGOB010000042.1 GCA_937958005.1 uncultured Cyclobacteriaceae bacterium | reverse complement strand
CTGCGTCGGCAGTCCGATTCATTTTTTCCATGCCGCGGGGGCGGACCCCTGAAAAAACGGAACCAAAAAAATCTACAAGGCCGCTTGGCGGTCAAAAACAACATGGTACGCCATCGCGGCTCTACCGGGGTTTTTGACAGGTCAGCCCTCCTATATGAAGATCTTAAAGTAGAAATTTTGGATAGTAAAACGCATTAAATTATTTACTTGGATGCCAGTAATTCTTAATTGTTTAAAGGGAAAATATATTTATCTAACCTGTTTTTATAGTTGGTAAACATTTCAAATTCCTTTTTTCTTTGAGAGTACAAAACACTTACACCTTGATTGTTCTCTATTGGAATACTATTGATCAGGTTTCCATTACCATCATATAGGTACGTGAATTCTTGTTGTAAATCTGTCATGATGATCAATTCATTACCAGCACCAAATCGATAGTATTGAATAAGAAGTTCACCATTGTTAAGGTATTCTTTTTTGAATTTCAATTCTCCGTTGCTGTCTAATATAGCAATTTTCTTTCGGTCTATAACGGAGATGACATACTTATTACTACCTACATCTTTTACAAAAGCGTAATTAGCGTTTTTGGATCCTTCTACTAGTTGATCTCTTCTTAAGTACTTGCCCCTTAAATTAACGGTAATCACTTCGCCATCTCGGGTAATAAATGTACCGGTAGATTTATTAAAAGATGAGCCAGGTTTCAAAATGTATTGAGAATCAATGTCTTTGTCAAAATTGATAGGGAATCCTGGGTAGGAGTGGCCTTGTCTATTGATTACATCAAAAACACCTAATTCTAAGCAAACCATTATTAAATCTTTCCCTAATATTCTAGTGTGTTTGATTTCACTGTCAAGTTTGTATTTTTTCTTATTAGGGGACCAGTTCTTTAATTTTTTGCCTTTTTTGTCTAATAAAAATAAGTTTCCAGAAACATCAGATACTGCCCAGCGATATTTTTTATTTTTACTATAATCTATAACATTGAGTGTGGATATGGCATTCTTGCCTATGGTGATAGGATAATTGCCAACGGTTTTTCCACTTCTATCGATAAGGTTGAGTTGGTTGTTTGTAGCAAATAAATATTGAAGTTTGCCATTCTTGAAATAGTCAACTTGGTATATTTTACTGGAGATTTTGCCAGCTAAGGAATCTATCCAAAGAATATCAAAATCTTTAGAGAGTAAATAGGTTTTTTTACTGGAATCCTGTACGATTAATTCTCTACTGTTGTCAAGGTGATTCCTTACAATTTTTGGCTTATAACTAAGGGAATGATCAAAAGAAAGAGAAATTTCTGCTTGCAGTGATTTACTACCAGTTTGTTCCTTGAATTCACCAGGATGTAAAACGCTTATGTTGGTGAAATATTTATTGTCTACGTTGCTAAATTGAATCCCTAAAAGTTCAAATTCTTTCAAGATTAATTCGTTATTGCTTACAAAACCTGTCCAGTCTTTATTGATAGAATTTAATATGCTTCGCCATGCATTTCTGGTATTGATCAAGTAACTGAGGTTAGATTCCTTGTTGACATTTTCAAAAAATTGATTGAATTTCAATGATTTCCCCCATGTATTTTCGTTTTTGATATCTTCTATCAGGTCTTTTAATGCTTGCAACTGATTAGAAAAAATAATTTTATCTTCCATACTTAGATAAAAGACTTCTTCAAACCCTTCAAAACTATTTCCAAAAAACAATTCGGGAAAATTTTCTAATGGGAAAAATGTAATTTCATAATTCTCAAAGACTTCCGAATAGACAGTGTCACCTTTTAGGGTAGCTACTCGGTTAGAGATTTCTTTAAGTTGTCTATTGGCCAATAGGTTGTCTTTCGTATTGACAACGGATATTTTTCCATTGGTTGTATGATACAATCCGATTTCATCCCCTAACCATTCACTGATATCTAGGCTTTTAATGTCATATTTATTTAAAAGAGTTGAGGTTTCTTGGTATTTGTTATCATATTTTTTTCTGTAATCCGATAAATTAGATAAGAAAAGTTTTGGTTTAGTAAAACTATAATGAGTTAAAAACATAGCATCATTACTAATGAAGTTTGCCATTTTGAAAGTACCTGGTGAATTACCATCAAATACATTGAGAAAATCTTCCTCTTTTTTGAGTAATGAAAAACCATTGAACAGTATTTCATTGTCAGTGCTGGAAATGTCTAGGAAGGTGGAGGAGGTGATGTTGCTTAAAACATCAATCTCAGCTTTAGTGCCATTATAAAATAGATCAACAATATCCCTTGCCCGTGAAGAGTTGATATAAAGATTACCATCATCTTTTTCAAGCCGCACTAATTGGAATAGTTCTTCATGGTTTTCTTTGAATGAAGAATAATCATTTTCATTAATAGTCCTAATAGCATCTTCTACAAGAAACGGAGTGCTACTCCCTATAAAGTAATTTTTGTAGAAAATAAAAGATAATTTTTTTTCAGTACTCTTACTGGTTAATTCAGAGATTGTAAAGCCATTATACTTCCTAGTTTTTCGGTTATAATTTTGCTCTAATAAATTACTGATAGAAGCGTGCTGGGTAATATTATTAATCTCTAATATGTAAAGGCTCCCCAGTTCTGACTTACTAATAGGAAATAATGAAATTATTAACTTATTTTGATTAGTTAATATTTTAATGAGGCCTTTATTTTCTTTTGAATTGTCTAATTCAATTAAATCATCTGCTAACTTTTTAACAGCAGGTAAAGTAGAGAGTGTTTTCCAGACTTTCTTATCCTGAAGATTTTCCCAAGTAGTGCTAAACCTATCTGTCTCGTATGCAATTACTGCATTTTTAGGAACTAAAGACCAAGCATTCACAACTTGCGGTTGGAAATATTTCTGATAGGCAAAATAGCCTCCGGCACAAATACCAATAAAAACGAAGAGTAATAAAACCTTTTTCAAGATTATCAATTATTAAATGATGCAATACATGGTTACAATATAACGACTAAGAACCTAAAATAGGAAAGTTAAAATCTACTTTTTTCCTTTATATAACTCATACTCAATTAACCTACAATCTATTCGCGCATTAAGAAATTCGATTTTTCTTTTAGGTTTAAGCCCTACAGTTTTCGCAAGGCCAAGGTTACCAGTAAAAAGATAACCTGTATATCCGTGACACTCTTGTTTAAAAAAATCACCAATAGACTGATATATTTCTTTTAACTCACTCTCTTCTCCAAGTCTTTCTCCATATTCAGGATTTAAAAATACAACACCAGGTTCTCTTGGAATAGTTGTTTTTTTAAAATCACAGACCTCAAACTTTATATAATCACGTACGCCAGCCGTCTCAGCGTTTTTACGGCAGATATCTATTGCCTTTTGATCAATATCTGAAGCAATAATACGAACAGTTGGTTCTCTAAATAACTTTTTGACATCTCTTCTCATTTTAGTCCATGCTAAACGATTATATCCTATGATGTGCATAAAACCAAAATTTCTTCTATTCCAAAGAGCAGGGATATTAGCTGCCATCATAGCAGCTTCTATAGCAAGCGTACCACTTCCACACATTGGGTTTACAAAATGATCCTTAGTAGGTTGCCAATTGCTTTTAAGAATAGTAGCAGCAGCCAATGATTCATTCATGGGAGCTTTCCAAGGATCCATACGATATCCATGTTTAGTCAGTGATTCACCTGATGTATCAAAATAAATCGTTGCTTTATTTTGTACCCAGTGAAGATAAATAACAGTTTTGGATAAATCTGGTCCAGAATCTGGGCGTGAGCCAAGTAGATCATAATAGTAATCTACTATGGCATCTTTTACTTTCAGATTAGCAAATCGGGTATCAGTAATGAAATCATTCTTAACATATGATTGAACTGAAAAATACCCTTGCTTAGCAATAAGTAGATGCCATTTGATCTTTTTTACTGCCTTATAAAGTTGATCTGGTTTTACGACATCAAAAGTAGCTATCTCCCATAATACTCTGTTTGCGGATTTAAGATGCAGGTTTAGGTACATTATATCTTGCCAATCACCTTTTATCCTAACAGAGGTATTTTCTATTTGGAGAACTTTATAACCCAACGCTTTTACTTCCTCAGCAAGGATTTGACTTATTTTAGGAAAGCAAGTAATAAGAATCGGTTTTTCACCTGTCATACATGGAAGTTATTAGGTTACAAAATAAATATTGAAAGCAATGCTAATATTGTTACAAGATTAACTGATAAATGGTATTTGAGGAAACTTATGAAAGATATTATCGAAAGAAAATAGTTGAAATTAGATTATTCAACTATTAATTTCATTATCAACAAATCAAATACGGTTCAAATTTAAAATTACTGGTATCCAATAAAATAAAAATGAGTAAAAATTGTTAAACCCGAATGATGCCTTAGACTTTTAAGAGAAAATCATAAATGGCTGTTAGATAGCTGCTTAAATTCTGATTTGCAACGCAGACATAGTCTCCATTATGGTGAGTAGGAAATTAGGATGTAAGTGGCTAAATGACTGTTAGTTATGGTTTGCATCA
>CALGOB010000041.1 GCA_937958005.1 uncultured Cyclobacteriaceae bacterium | reverse complement strand
TTTTTTACTCTGTTCTTTTCTTGTCAAGAGGGAGAAATTCTGAAAAGTAGTCTGAACCAGACCTCTGAAAGTTTTTTAACCACTAACTATGACTCTGTCATTTTCTATGCTGATGAAAACTTAAAGCAAAATTTGGGGAATTCCCAAGACTACTATAGTTATTACCTTAGGGCATATGCCTATAGTAAACTAAAAGATTATAGAAGATCTTCTGATGATTATCTAAAGGCACTGGAAGTGATTCCTGAAGATAAGCAATATCATGTTGACAGATATCAAATCATGAGCAACATAGGCGGGCTTTGTAAAATCCATGCCAATTATGACTTAGCCATTGAATATTATAAAGATGCGTTAGAATATGTGGGGGATAAAGATAGAGCTGGTCTATTGTTTAATCCCTAAGGGATATTAATTTCTCTGGCCGGGCGCCCCGACTCTTGAGTCGATCATTAAATTATTGCCCATAGATACCCCGTACCCTTGGGTCGGGGTTGGTTCATTCTAGGCAATGCCTACAAGAAAATCAGAATCTATGAAAAAGCGAAAGAAGTTTATTTAGAAGGGTTAGATCATGCTTTAGAAAACAATGATGAACTGAGGCAAGTCAAGCTTTATCACCGCTTGGGATTACTTTATTCGGCATTGGAAGATTATGAGGAAGCAAGATCCTATTATCAAACTATAATTAACTATGAAGGAGACACGTCTCGTGGTTATCTCAGGTATGTTGGTAAGGCACTTCACGATATGGGCAGTAGCTATATGTATGAGGGAAATTATAAAGAGGCTGTTCCCTATTTAAGAAAAGCTCTCGCAATAAAAAACAGCGATACTGAAAAATTCATCACTTATATGGATTTAGGAACTAGTTATGTAGAATTAGGTGAGCATGAGGAGGGCATCGTATATTATCAAAAGGCCAAAGAATGCTACATTGCTGTAGAATCTATAAAAGAGCATATAGAACTTTTTCGACTCATGGATTTAGCGTACAGAAAAGTGGATGATCATAAAAATAGCAGTGCTTCTGCAGATTTGTTTTATGTGGCAATAGATGAATTTGCCGCTACTAAAGAGGCTTTGAACAATCAATATTCTGCAGCCAATTTAAAAAGCTGGATAGACAAGCACCAAAGTGAAAATTACTTTGTGGCTCAGCTGAAAAAATATAAATACATCATTGGGTTTTTGGTGGGCTTTATCCTGTTGCTGATCTTTATGTTATTTGTTATCAGAAGACAAAAATCAAAACTTAAAAACTTGGGCAGTACTATCTTAGAAGAGATAGGAGGCATTATCAAAAAAGCTTCTTGAGTTTTTTGTAAACCACTTCTAGCTCATTCAATACTGCTTTGTACTTTTTATCCAGTTCCATGATTTTCAGTTTCATAGATTTTTGATCCGCTTCCAGTTTGGCAATGTACCTTTTGATCTCGTCTGCCAATACAGGGTTTGGAATAGCCTCTATTTTATGCTTCATGTCATGGATGTCATTTTCGTCAAAAGACTGGCCATTGGTAAGTATGACATCTAAGCTGACTCCTATCACTTTTGAAAATTTCACTAAAAAGTCAATCGGTGGCCTTTGATCATTTCGCTCTATGCTGTTGATAGAGCTTCTGGTATAGCCAGTCAAATCAGCTATTTTCTGCTGTGAGAGCTTATTTGCTTCCCTAAATTCCTTTATATGACCACCATAAGATTCTTCTTTCACTTTTGACAATAGACTTTTTTTGATATTTATTTTCTAAAAATGACTAATAACACATCATTTATTATTAACACTACATGTTGGTATATTATTAATCAATATTCTTTATCTACATTATTTAAAGCCTAAAAATACACAGTTGATTGACCAACTCCTATTTTTTTATACATGGGTTAACAGATTGACGGAAGTGTTGTAGGATGAAAGTGTGGAGAAGATGGATTGTTTAAGTTTATTTATTCGTAGTAATTATTTAGTGAAAAGTGATCCCTCTAGATCAGCCGAAGTGGGGTGTTTATGAAGCGAAAAGCATAGGTATCCTTTAATGAACCAACCCCGACCCAAGGGTACGGGGTATGTCTATCGGCCAAAAGCTTTTTTATCGACTCAAGAGTCGGGGCGCCCGGCCAGGGGAATTAGGTATCCCTCAGGGATTAAAGAGGCTAAGTTAGGTTGGCACATCAGTTAGCAGGCTGCTTGGTCAAATGACAATTCAGGAGACCTTCCTACAAGGTGGTCTCTCGTTTAACTGATGCTTGTAAGTGAACCCAAATAGAGGTTTCTTAAAAAGGCCGTACACTAGTGCGGTCTTTTACTTTAAAGAAATTGATTATGCTCAAGTCTTATAAAACAAGGTTTAAGATTGCCATAGAAGAATCTGAAACTGGGGAGATAAAATTACAGATAGAAACCTCAGAGGAACTGACGAACCAAAGTATTTATATTGCTTTAATTACTGCTTTTAAAGAATTGAAGAATAGAGACCCTCAAATTCTCATTAATATATTATTCTCCTCTTTGGTCATTCTAGAAGGCAATGAAGAGGTAATGAGAGGGCTACAAAAAGCATTATCAGAACTGAACTGTTTGCCCGTAGGTAGGTCTAAACTTTAACGGATCAAGTGTTAAATATGTGGGGCAGGGGTAATCTTTGAATCCATCCAAAACACAAAAATAACATTTAAAGTTTTAAGTATTTAATCCCTAAGGGATATTAATTCCCCTGGCCGGGCGCCCCGACTCTTGAGTCGATCATTAAATTATTGCCCATAGATACCCCGTACCCTTGGGTCGGGGTTGGTTCATTAATCAAATGCTTGACTTGATGTCTGCTAAAGAAGTTTGAGTTTGAGAGCGAGTTTTGAAACTTTTCCCTACAGATTTACTGCTTGATCCACTTTAACTGACAAATACATGATTATTATCAATCTCCTGAGCATAAACTAGGACAAACGTATTTAAGTTTTTAATCCCTAAGGGATATTATTTCCCTAGTCGGGCACCTGCGACTCTTCCGCGAGTGCTAAAGCTCCTTTGCGGAGGCACTGGGTCAGGGTTGGTTCATTTTCTAAACGACTGCTCGCCAACCAATATCCCACCTGTTCTTTACCAAATCACCAACTGTACCCTCTAACCATTTATTAATTGAATACCTTAGAGTGCCTTTATTGAATTCTTTCTTGTAACTAATTAGTTCTCCTAACATTTCTCCGGGGTAGGACAATATTTTAAAAAATAGGTTCTAAAGAATTATTTATTTCATTTACCAAATTTAAAAATAGACTATGAAAGAATCGTGAGAGGGATGTTTTTTAAAGATTCCCTATTCCGTCTTTTTTAGACCAGAAAGTCCTTTTTTTAGTCCAGCTTCAAATCCATCAGCAAAAAATCTTAATTGCTCTGGTTTTAATGTGATTTTGTTACGGTCTTTTGCAGTCGCTAGGATTTCCCCCATACCATATGCATAGTCATGTGTTTTTTTTCTAATTTCATTTAATTCTAAGGCGATGTCTTTTTCCATATCCTCCGTCATGACCTTTGGCTTTTCCGTATCTAGACCCACTACGTTACCAGTGATCTGATTCTGAAAGACATTAAAAAGGTGTCCTGTGTACTTGTTCCCGCGCCAAGGTAAACGGTCAACATTAGCTACACTTATATCAGTAACGTGCACCACACCAAGTTGATAACCAGCTTTTATGACTTCTTCATTTGACCGAGAATAATTTACGAAACTAAGCCCTTCCTGTAAATGAGGAATATGATCCATAAGCAAGTAATCTTTACCATCATCTAACGTCAATGAAATTACAGAGGGGACTTCCACCTCCTGATTTTCCATGGCTTTCATTCCTTGAAAACCACTTTTATCACTAGGTTCACCCTTTAACTTATATTTACCGCTTAAATTAGTAACGTCATAAAGTGGGTGAGATCCTTGTTGTTTACTTTTTTTAAGCTTCAATATGGATTCCGCCTCCACCTTAGGAGGAGATCCTATTTTTCCATTGACAGACTTGACTACCATCGAAATGCTATCATCTTTTGGCTTCTCTATTTCTTCCTTGATGCCCAACGAACTTATTGCCTCTTTGATATTTTTGTAGATATGTGGTTCTCCATCAGTAAGCCAAGGTATCATTTTGTCAATAGCTTCTTTTTTTTCTGACATACCATAAGCTAGGACAAATTTCATACCGTCGTCTTTTCCAAATTTTTCAGCAGTATCAGTAAATTCAATTTGCCTTTGGATAGGTTGTGGTGAAAAATTATTTGCTATTCCCGCTTGCATTTTTCTTTGTGCAGTTGCATCGGGTCTATTGTCTTCAAGTGCTAAACCTTGCTTGTAATTGCTTTTCTCTTTTAGAGCCGTATTAGCGACTGCCTTATCTTTCCTCTCTTCCTTGGGTGCGTGCATAATTAAAGTTTTCTCTTAGGCTATTCTCTTTCTCCTTTTTTATAAATTCATATAGCAATATAAATATACTGAGGTTTAAATCTCCCATAGTTAAGCTTAGCATTATAAACAGATACTGAAAGAGTTAGTTTTGATATAAGTAAAGCTTATCAAGACGGGTTTTGTATTGATTAAATTCCCTCTAAACTCTACTTTTGTGAGCCTGTCAAAGTAATTATTAATTACTAATGAGCTGTTTGATAAACTTGAGACAAAAGGAAACAAAGCAACTATAATCATTCTGTCGTGAAAATCTCTAGTATATTATTTGTTTTTAGTGCCTTCTTTTCCAAAACTCAGCTGCTGGCCAACGGCTTTCGGCCTGATAGAAAATTCGTTTGTGTTTGAGATAGTGTTGCCAAATATGATCTATTTGATCTGAATAGTTATTTGTGAGATCTGCTGTAAAGCCCAACTTTCGGATTAAGGTACTTAGTTGCATCGCAGAAGCCATGGCATTGAACATTCCCTGTGAAGATAGGGGATCAAAACTGACTGCTGCATCTCCTAAAGTTGCCCATTGTTGTCCTGCTATTTGTGCTAATTTAGTTGAATTAGCAGCAACGGTTCCGTGAAATGAAATGCTCTTTTCTTTCCCTTTGAGTAGAGAGAAGACCTGATGATTCTTTTTAGCTAATCCTAAAAATGATTCAACCGTTTTTAGTTGGCTCTTATGGATTAAATCTGAATCGGTATGAAAGGCAACTATTCGTTTGTTATTAGGGGCTACTGCACTATACCACCATCCATTTTCGCTCGCTGAGATGGTGCTCATGGTATTCTCTGTGGTATTGGGTAGCGTTGCCCAGCAAGCAATCAAATGGTCTTCTACCACACGTTTAATACCTTGTCTTCTTGCGAAGTGTGCTTGGCGTCCACTGGCATCTATTACAAAAGAAGCCATAAGATGCTGTGTTTCTAAATGGTCATCGTTTGAATTTATCTGAACCTGCCATGTTGAGCCTTCATAAGTACTGTTGTATAGCTTTGATCCCCATAGACAATTGACCCCTCGTTCTTCTGCTGACTTTCTTAAATAAACTTCAAAAGCTTTTCTATCTAAACTTTTAACAAACCCATCTGGATTTCTTAGGTGATCAACCAAGTGAACTTGGTTACTTCCCCAATAAGATTGCATGCCTAAATTTTTTTGAAACAGGGTTAAGGTTTGATTTTCTATACCATCCAGTAAATTCAGTTCTTTTAAAATGCGGTTTGCTGCGGGTGCTAGTGATTCTCCAATTCGGTCTTTTGGCTCAACTAGTTTATCGATTAATGTTACGTGGTAAGAGCCTATCAAAGAGATGGCGGCAATGCAACCTGCAATGCCTCCACCAATGATTAATATGTCTGTTTTATTTGTTGACAAAAGAAATTATTCCTGCTTTAATCCCTAAGGGATATTAATTCCCCGACTTGAGTCGATCATTAAATTATTGCCCATAGATACCTCGTATCCTTGGGCAATGCTATTAAGCTAACGCAAAAGGAAACGGAATCCAAGGGGCAGGGATAGAGGCGGCATCCTTTTTCTGATAAGAAAAAGATATAGCCGAAAGCCCGGTTCAGCCCTCAAAATGCTTAACTTAATAACATTATACCCTTGGGTCGGGGTTGGTTCATTACCTTCCCTAAGGGAATAAATTGGGTATTCAATTTTAATCCACCAGACCCCCTTTAAAACAAAGGGGGATTTCTTTTAGGGTTAGTATTGCTCCTAAAAGGTTTTTCTATGATATAAATTCTCTTAACCTCTATTTAGGAATAAAACGTTGGAAACGGACTAATCGCTCTGGGACACCTACTTCTTTTCTCGGCTGCCTTGCATGAGGAATTGTTTTCGTTTTCGCTGATTTATGAACTTCTGACGACAATAAGTTCACCAACTTTTCTACCTCTTGAGTCAGCTTTTCATCCTTTACTACTTCGTCTTTTACCATTTCTAATAACTGATCACGACTACCTTCTAGCACATTTTGCTCATTTAATAAACCGTCGTTTGACAAGTGCTCCAGTGCAGTATTCAATAAGGTTTTTTCTTTTTGATCCAGCTTCTTATTGCCTTTTAAGATTTCTCTTAATCTCGCTTCAGTTTCCTTTAACAACGTAGCGTTTTGATCTTCATTTGGAATCACACCAATTTGCATTTCCGCTGGGAAATTTGGATTATGGGGTACTCCAGGACGATGTTGAACAATTGCCAATTTATCAAAATACTTCACCATTGAGTTAATTTGATTGGTCTGGGTAGGAGCAGCCCCATCCAATGGCAAATCGTCTAACCAGAAATAACGATAGGCAAATGCTTCCTTGCGTGTTTCTTCTGATAAGAGTGGATCAATTGTTTCTTTGTAACGCTCTTCACTCATGATGTTATTAGGCACCCTAGCAGGCCAAAATGTAGGTAGATACGGATCGTATGAGGTGGTATATCCATCCCTACAACTGGCCGTGTCAGTTTGCCATGGAACAGCCATCCACCTAGTAACCCCTCCAGGAACTTGCCCGCCCAATAAGGGACCAGCTGGTAAAGTCAGCACATCACTGTTCATGGTAGAACCATAATAATGATAATCCGTTTTCGGTTTTTTAGGGGCATGTTTTAGTCGGAAAGGGTCTGAGTACATCCCAGAAGTTCTCATGGGCCAAGTCATTTCACAACCTGGATGAAAAGCATCTGCTAAACAGAAATCCATTGCCGCTTTGGTTAGCATATCCGGTTGCTCATCAATGGGATAATCATCTATTGTTTTAGGTGGAGGCGTATGAGGGCACCCTGTTGTATCCACAAAGTCAGCATCGAAATCACCTTCCACCCACTGGTCTAGAAACTCCAACTGTAATTTTGATAAGGTGGCATGCTGTCGAACTGATCCTTGGGTAGGAATAGCCACCGCATCACCGTATAGCCAGGGCCATAGTTGAGGGGCTTCTGCTCCCGACTGATCAAACCGGCGGAAATTATTGGAAATAGTACGACGCATCTCCAAGTTGGCAGAAGAGGGGTCATTTAATTTTTTCACCCACTCCAAACTGGTATAATTAAACTGACCACCCCAACCAAAGGCAGCAGCAAATCCAGCATTTACCCATTGTAGATTGGTCATTCTTTCAAAAATAGGGAGCAGGTCTTTTGTGAAAGAAGGTCGTGCAGGCCTTGCCATCATATTTGCTTCTACGGCCACACTTCTCATCATATCCCACATGGTACGTACTGATTTTTGCATGGGTGCATAATCAGGTGGCGCACAAATTACCCAGGCAGGATCCACATTGAGCTGAACTCCTTCATATTCTACTTCTGCGGTTACCGGGCCATCTGACATGTCGTCATGCCATCCTTCATTGTTGGCAAAGGTGATGGCACGGTCTCCATTCATGTTTTCGGATTTTCCATGTCCGCCTAGCATGATTAAGCGGCCTTTTTCGTCCGTTTGCATTTCTCCCAAGTAGACACTTTTATCCATGAACTTTCCTTTGAACTTTTTGCCTTGGGTTACCTTGGGTTTTGAAATACTTTCTTTTCCTCCATCTATCAATAATTTACTTCGGTCTTTTACGTCTATATTCCTGAGCAGGGAAGGGGGAATGCTTGGATCAGAAGCATCAGGGATATCCAAGGCGATTTGGAATTGATACCAAGAAGACTTTTGATTGGCTAGCTGCGAATGCCAGGTAATTTTGGCATTGTCCATGGTCAGTTCTTTAATGGCTTTTCCTGCGGCATTGAAGCCATAGATCCTGAACTGAGCAGCTTGACGCTTGATAGCACCTGTCTGATCACGGTAGGCATAAATGCCTTCTTTCACTTCTGGTTCATCCACTAAAGGGCCTATGAAATATTCTTCTTCACTATTCCCTACTCGCATGACGCCAATGGGCGGATAAATACCAGCTCTGACAATGCAATCGCTACCTTCGTCTGTATTCTTTTTAAATTGTGGATTGATCTCTTTGGGCTCATGCTGTTGCTGACCGTTAGCCTGATGCCTTGCTTGTGCACTAGCTGCATAAACTTCTCTTCTAGCTTCCGCAATAGACCCCAGTGGTTTGTGCGCTTCTAAAGTTCTCCAGATATTGAAAGAAAGGGCGCTGCCAAATTCGGCTTGGCCAATTGCTGTTATGTCTTGCTGTGGCAGGTGTAGTTTTGCAATACAGACATATGGGCTTTCTTCTGTACTCCAAATCTTTTGCGCATCATTAATGGGCATGGTAGCATCATCCGTGCGTAATTGGATTTCAAACCTAAACGTTGAATTTCCATTCCTTAAACGTTTTTCTAGATCTAGTTTTAGGTAATTGTCGTCATCAAAAGGTGCTCCTTTATAGGTCTGATCTGGTACCAGCCTGTATTTGACAATATTAGCTTCTCCTAAATGAAACGGTAAGATTGCCCAATATTTAGCACTGAGGCAACTTGCCTCTTCTTTTTGCATGGCCTGTAAAATGCTGGCCAGTTCTGGGTGTTTGTTGATGTATTCATCATAATCACCATCTATAGCTCCAGCGGTTGTGAACGTGCACATTTGCTGTGCGTCACGAGCAAAGAAGCGGTCTATGTTTTGAAAAATGAAATCTGCATTAGTTCCTTCACCAAAAAGCTTGTGGCCTTCTACCCCAAACAATTTTAGGCCAACACCCATGGTGGTGTGCAAATCTGGTGAGGTGGGCCCTGTATCACTTGAAAAGCGAACGGCACAATCGTAGCGAGTGCCTGCAAAAATTCCTTTTTTGAATTCTTCGGGGATATCCTCATTTACCACAAATTCCCCGTAAGCAATGCCATGTTGTTTTCTAAAGACTGCTCTTTCTGCTGGGTTTTGCCCTTTTTCAATGCGGGTTTTTTGTCCCATTTCTACAAACATCTCTTTGAGACGTTGCGTAACTACCTCAGTGCTTCCACTGCTATCCCAGCACTCTACGTTATTGGCTGTGGGTTTTTCTTTTAGGTTCTTTTTCTTACTCATAATTAGCCCAAGTTTTCGTGTTTACCACCTCTTATTTAGTAAATAAGAAGTTTTTTAGATTCACCACAGCCTTAAGTTAGGGGATTATTTATTTTAGATACTGCCTGTTGGAATTTGTCCATGAAATTGTATAGGAGTTGCGAACTAGGGTGGTTTTTTTGTGGGTGGTTGAGTTTATTAGTATTTAGTGTTTTTGACTTTTCGGTGTTATGTTGGAGATTGAAGATGTATGGGTATTATAAGTGCGGATGGTTTGGGGCTGTTGCTTATCAGTGAGTTGAAGAAACGCAAGGCAAGTGATAAGCACTTTTATTTAGGTTTATAAAGGCGCATATCTATTAACAAAATTAATATTTGCCACGCGTTAAAAATACCCACCATAGCGATACTGTGCTTGCGTTTTTTGTCCCAGCGTGAAACCGCTATTTCAAAAGCAAATTTACTAAAATTCTTATACGCCCCCATAAACATAAATGGGTATTAGCTACTTTATATTACTTTGATCAAGTATTGAAACTCTGGTTAAAATCAATCAATAAAGCTATATGGTGATTGCTTATCCCACGCAGATGAAAATTAATTATTTGTTTTAAGTCCACTACTCTACTCGCAGTATCATTTTTATGGTGAATAAATAGTTGATGCATTCTTAGAGTGGTATAAGCCAAATCGAGATATTCAACTTTATTAATATTCCTAAACCTTTGGCCTGGCCACATATAGTCTATGTCATTTTAATTCCACATTTTGTTTTAAGAAGTTAAAATATTTTTCATTTTCAAGCTCAAATATCTCATCTCCTTCAAGTATATATGCTCTTAATAAATATTCTTTAGCATCTCCACTTCTACTCTTCTCCAATAAAGTTTGTCCAAGTCTAAGCATAACAAATGGATTTTCGTAAGCATTTTCTTGGATATTCCCTTTTGCATTTTGAAAATACTCTAAAGATTTCGTGTATTTGCCTAAAAGGAAATAAGCATCTCCAATGGACGTTTCTAACCACAAACTTTCAGAATATGCGTTTTTAGGATTAGGAATTAATGATAAAGCTTCTTCCCAAGCAGTTATCGCTTTATTATAGTTTTCATCTTCAATATATGAATTCCCTTTTTCACATAATTCTTCAATTTGATCAATTTTTGTTTCTGTCAGTTCTTTTGGTATTTCTTTAATTGAATTATTTTCGAGTACTTCTTTTTTAAAGAGATTTATAATTTCATTACTATCAGTTATTTTTTTCTTGGCAATATCAAAATAAAATAGAGGTTTATCATTAAAATCTCTTTTTGTAGCTCCATATTTTATAGACTTATAAAATTGTTCTTTAGCTTTTTCAATTTCATTTAGATATAAAAAATTTTCTCCCGATAATATAAAAGGTGTGGTTTCATAAATTTGATACCCACAGGTTTCAATATCATTAATCCATTCTCTAAGAATTGGTTTGGCTTCTTCAGGTTTTCCAACTTCTGTCAAAATTTCGATTAGGTCACACAAAATTATATGTGAGCAAGAAGTATTGAATTTAGGCTCAGGTAATAAATTCCAGGTTTCTTTTATTTTTTTTAAAGCTTCTTCAGGTTTATTATCCTTAAGCAACTCAAAAGCTTCACCTTGCATATCAAAAGTCTTGTCTTCTAGTTCTGGGTTTAATCCAACAGCTTGCCTTATTTTGTTTTTCATTTGTGTTAGGTTGTTGTCATATTGTATATAACGTGAAGTATAAAAAAATGTGTTATAATTAGATACTAAGCTAAATATAATATTTTGTTTTTATCATTTTTGAAATGCAAACCTTATCATTCATTAACTCGACCTGTATTAATCTCTATTTTTCAGCATATAATGAATTGATTTTCATTTACTTAAAAATAACTCCTTGTCGTTTAAATGTCGTCGGGTTAATAATGACTTGGTGAATCTTTTGATTAAGCTTTAAAGCTATCTGTTTTCTGATACATTGTCACCACCAGTTATTTATCCTATTAATTGTATTACTATTCCAATTATACCAATCCCCATACACAGAGGGGAAAAGATCTTTGAATCAGTTTTTCCGAATTCGGTATTTTTTATTTTTTTGAAAAATCCAACATAATTAAATTCACCAATGGCACGTAGAACAAAAACAGAAGGAATAAACCAATATGCGTAAAGTGTTACCCAATTTGGAATTTGTAAATATATAATTTCTGACTTTACAAGATAAATCAGTCCAAAAAAGACTAGTAGAAGTCCTACCATTAAAGTTGCTAATTTAGGAATTGACATATTATTCGCCTCTTTATGTTTAGTGGGTATTACCTTTTTTAGCCCCCAAATACCGCCAAAAAACCAGTAGAAGTGAAAACCTCCAAGTATTGTAAAAATTAAGAATAAAATTATAGATAGAATCACGACAATCATAAGCTTGAAATTTTAAAAATTTGTTCTAATTGTTTTCGATATACAAATTTCCGAAAATGTGATGTTATCATCGATTAACTTTGGGTAATTAATGTTTTGAGGGCTGGTTTTAATCCCTAAGGGATATTAATTCCCCTAGCCGGGCGCCCCGACTCTTGAGTCGATCATTAAATTATTGCCCATAAATACCCCGTACCCTTGGGTCGGGGTTGGTTCATTTCTACTTAATGGTTGAGGAATTATTCCCATATAGCTTGCAATATGTTTTAACCCTTAAAGGATTAAATTCTGTGTTCCAGTTAGGTTTATATAAAAAATGAAAAGTAGAGTTTATCACGGTAAAATGGTTATGGTTGCTTTGTTACCTTTTTGCTCAAGTTTATCAACAAATAATTAGTAATTATAAAGTCATAATTGCTTTGACAGAGTCAGAAAAGTGAAATTTAGAAGATGTTTTATCCATTCAAAAACCAACCGTGATAATGTTTAGTAAACATTCTTTTTATTTTTGTCTTGCCAAGAATGCCATCACTTCTTTTTTGTAAGAAATACCAATAGGAATTTCATTTTTACAAATCTCAATGTCATGTGTTGTAAAAGCAGTGATTTTCTTTGTATTGATAATAAATGAGCGGTGCACCCGCATAAAATAATCAGGCAATTTCTTTTCAAAGTCACTGATTTTATCCTTGGTTTTTACTTCCTCGTTTGGTAACTGAATGCCCACATAATCTTTCAAACTTTCTATATATAGTACCTCCTCAAAAGAGACTTTTACATGCTTTCTATTCGTATTTACATATAAAAAATTGTCTATTGGGACAGTCGTATCTTTCCTATTCTCTGATGACAAGGCGGGATACTCACGCTTATCAAAATATCGGTTAACTGCTTTTAAGAACCGATCAATTGTTATCGGTTTCACTAAATAGTCCACTACGTCTAACTCATAGCTCTCTACTGCGTAATCCCGATAGGCTGTAGTAAAAATAATACTTGGCGGATTGGCAATAGATTTAACAAACTCTATTCCGGTCATTCCTGGCATTTGAATATCTAGAAATACTAAATCTATTTGTTCACGTTTTAAAACTTCAAATGCTTGAATGGCATTCCAACAGCTAGTGACCAGGTGAAATTGTGTAAATTGTTGAAGGTGGTTTTCTAATAATTCAATCGCTAGCGGTTCATCATCTACAATTAAACAGTTGATCTTTTTCATAGGCATTCGATCTCCAGGTTTATTTCATAAGAATTTTTTAGTTCTTCTACCTGCCATTTGTACAGGCCAGGATATGTCAGATCCAGTTGTCTCTGTACATTTTTCAAACCAATGCCATCTTTATAAGCTCGCTCATCAGTTTGCGCTTTCACGGGTTTGCTATTAAATACCCTAAAATACAATCGATTCTCCTTTATGGTTAAAGATGCCTCAATAATTGCTTGGTCAGTAGCCCCACTTACTCCATGTTTAAAGGCATTTTCTACGAAAGACACCAAAATTAAGGGAGCTATCATGGTTTGAGGGTCGTCTGTAGTTGCCTGAAAACTATGTTGGAGTCGTTCACCATATCTCAATTTCTCCAAATCTATGTAGTGTTCCAACAACTCAATTTCTTTTTTAACAGGTACCCTATCCCCTTTACACTGGTAGAGCATGTAATCTAAAATTTCAGATAATTTGGCCACCACACTTGGCGCTTTATCTGATTTGGTAATGGTTAAGGCATACAGATTATTTAAAGTATTAAACAAAAAATGGGGGTGTATCTGAGCTTTCAAAAAATTTAACTCAGCATCTGTTTTTTCCTTTTTGAGTGCTTCCAGTTGTTTCTTTTCTGCTGACCTACCCCGGATCATTTTAATGAAGATAAAAATAATTGCATACCCGTACACTCTTGGAAAATATACTAAAAAGGTAAAATCAATTTGTTTAACAATCTGAAGTAAGGACTCGCCCTCTTCTGAATCACCAGCCCAAGCTTCTGCTAGGTGAATGTTATTATAACGATAAATGATCGTGAATACCAAAGCGGAAAGTAGAAAGGACAAGGCAAATAAGCCATACTTTTTCATCCTAAAGAATTTAGGAATCTGGTAATATGCCAATAAATAAGTAGCACCTATTTTTATAGGCATACCTACCAAGCGGTAAATAAACGTTGCGCTCAACTCTTGTATAGTTTGTTCTGACGAGAAAGGAGCAATTAGTAACCCAACTAACCAGAACAAGACATGCAACAAGGCACGATTCTGCAAAACGCTGTCTAACAATTTCTTATTTGGATACATACTTAGTGGAAAAGTAAGTAAAAAACCCATAGGCATTCCTTTTAAAGACAGGTTTCAATTTACTCCTCCTCAATTAGCTAATACTACCCATGAATTGAATTGATCCCTTTGATTTCAATATCTGCCATGTGTTAAATCGCCTCTATCTTCTTATTCTAATAGCTATTGATGGATCGGTTAAAATTGAAGAAAAACTCAAAATGAAATATTTAAAACTCACATTAATTGCCTTTTTAGCTTTTCACTTTTCTAATGCACAAACCGTGAACATGGAAGAAAAGTCATTTACAAGTAAATCTGGAACTGTTGTAAAAGGAGATGTCGGCAAATTAATGGTTTCCGAAAATAGGGACAACCCATACGCGGAAGAGATTGCCATCCATTTTATTCGATTAAAAAGTACCAACCCAAATCCTCAAGCTCCTATTATGTACCTAGAAGGGGGACCTGGCTCTAGCTGTACCTGGCAAGCAGAAAATGAGCATTACCTTGAAAATTGGCTTTCCTATTTAGCTTTGGGCGATGTCATTTTAGTAGATCAGCGAGGTACTGGAGCTGGTACAGAAAGGGTATTATATCTCTGGAAAAAAGATCCTCCTGCAGACATCTTAGCAAATTATGAAACACTTGAAAACCATGCTAAAAAAGTAAAACAGGCAGCCTTGGAAGCTTTCAATCAACGTGGAGTAGACCTGAAGGGTTATACTACCCTAGAAAGTGCCAAAGACTTAGATCAATTGAGAAAAGCTTTGTCTTATGAAAAGATCTCTTTACTAGGTTTTAGTTATGGTACACACCTTGGGCAAGCCTATATGAAGTACTTTGGAGACTATGTAGATCAGGCTGTTCTAGCAGGAGTAGAAGGCTTAAACCATACTTTTAAACTCCCATCAGCAATGGACATCCACTTTCGCAAATTGGCCTTGATGTCCAACGCTGATAATAGGGTAAACAAGGAAGTTCCAGACCTTTTGGCTTTGTATAAAAAAGTAATTGAAAATTTAAAGAAAAACCCTGTTGAAATAGAAGTTATCTCCTTGCTCTCTGGTCAGCCCATCCCTATGAAAATAGGAGAATTTGGACTCAATCTTATCTTGTTTTTAGACCTTGGAGATGCTAGTGACCTACCGGTTATTCCACGCCTACTCTATCAAATAGACCAAGGAGACTATAGTAGCTTAAGATGGTTTATCCAAAAACGCATGAGTTTCTTATACGGTACACAAGGCATGGCAACCACTATGGATCCTGCATCTGGTGTAACAGCAAGTAGGTTATCCCGAATTGCTACTGAACAAAAAAGCACACTATTTGGGAAGCTATATGGTTTTTTACAAGGGAGTGATCCTGCTTGGCCAAACCCAGACTTAGGGGAAGACTTTAGAGCACCACTGACCAGTAATATTAGGACCTTGTTTTTGAGTGGGACACTAGATTTTAATACCCCTCCTTATCAAGCAGAAGAAGTGAAATGGGGATTTTCTAATAGCAGTCATTTAATTGTTAACAATGCTGGACATGAGCAAATACTCAACCATCCTAAAGCAACTGAAACAATCATCCGTTTTCTTAAAAGAGAAAATGTGGCCGATGTTGCCTTGTCATACCCCCAACTAAAGTTCATCCCTATTAAAGGAAATCAAAAAGACCTTTGGCACCCTTCATTGGATTAACTAAGGCTATATTCAATCATTTTCAAATTCTAAACCCGACAGTTTGACTTGAATAATAACAAGTCAAACTGTTTTAAAAACTGCCTTATGATGCTATACAAAAAGTTTATACTAATTCTCTTATATACATTTTTAACGATCAACTTAAAAGCTCAAACAGGTCACCAAACCATATCGGGTAAACTCGTCGACATAGACTCTAAAGAACCACTCCCATTCGCCTCCATTTACCTCAAGGGCACTACCATTGGGACAACCTCAAATACTGAAGGTTACTTCGTTTTTCACATCCCTGCTAAAAAGACAAATCATGCCATCATAATCTCTATGATGGGATATGAAAAACTAGAAAAAATACCTGCTCTTTTTTTAAAAGAGGAAACGATTGCCTTAAGCCCAATCAGTTTTGAACTGAACGAAGTATTCATCCCTGGCAAGGCAATCAAACCACTTACCGCACGGGAAATAGTTAAAAAGGCACACCGATCTATTCCTAAAAACTATCCCAGCGAACCCTATCTATTAGAAGGCTTCATAAGAGATCTGCAAAACGAGGATGGTAGGTATGTTGAATACCTAGAATATGCCACCAAAATGTATTATCAAAAAAATTCAATCAAATCAGCACCAAAAGTAGAGTTATTGGAAGTTCGTAGAAGTTATATCAATGACAAGCACCCTTGGAATGATCAATGGGATCGTAAGAATTCTATTGTTGACTTGATCGAGGATGATTTCATCAGGTATGATTATGGCCCCATTAAAGGAAATAAAAAATGGCAATATAAGATAGAAGGAGTTTTAACTTTTGATGATACAAAAGTCTATCAAATTAGTGCCATTAACCGTCCTTTTCAAAAAGCGACTTTATATATCGATACAAAGAGTTTCGCATTTGTACGAATAGAGCTGGTCATTTCGACATTAAAAAACAGAAACTATAGCAGTAGGCTCACCAATGGTCAACAAGAAGTAGGTTACCACCTCATTTTCGAATATCAAAAAATTAATGATAAAATGTATCTTAAATATCAAAAAGAAGAAGATATCTGGAGGATTTACGAAGGGCTTGAAACAAGAAATGTCTTATTTACTAAATATCCTAAAAAAGAGCTCTTCATCAATCATGTAGTGATCGAAAAATTAGAAGAATATCCATTTAAACAGAATTTACAAAAACACAAAAGCATAGAAAGCCAAGCCAAAGAGTTTAATCCTGAATTTTGGAAATATTACAATGCTCCTAGAGAAACACAGGCATTAAGTAAAATAGCAACTGAGTTAAGGAAAATAAATTGAAACTTTAAACCATAATTTTCAAATAGGTCTTTTAAAATTACTGACATCCGACTAAATCTGAAATTTGATAAAAAGCGCACTTAAATTGATTTAAATGAGGTTTTTTTTGCAATCCTGAAATACACCCCTTAAAAGTAGAGTATTCCTAAAACAAGAAGCTTTGTTCATTTTTTCCTTGATGAAATAACGAACCAAAAAAATCAAGCCAAAAACAACCCTCTGCCGGGGTTTTTGGCAGGCCAACCCTCCTACATGGAGACCATAGATTTGACATTTTTTACTCATTTCTATTTTCTCGGATACCAGTATTTTAAAATTATAGGTTATCCCAATATATTTAGTAGTAAAGGATCTTTAAAAGTTCTGAACTTACAAGATCCATAACATCCTTCCCAATTACTACTATCCATGCTCACATTTGGCTTCATATAACAGGCTATTCACCATCCCTTTTTTCTGCCGCCTCTAGCTCTTCTTTAGCTCTAGGATAACATACAGGACCTGGGTTTTCACCTCCAGTCGAAGAGCAGTATTGCGTAGCAGTATGACAGCATGTACCGCCTATACCAGCAGGATCAGGACAACAAGAATAACCTTCACCACAGCTACCATTACACGGACCGCCATTACACCCTGATGCCGAGCTTATGAAATAAATAAAACCGAATACAAAAACAATCTGGATTGTCTTAATCACACGTTGAAACATAATTAAATTATTGGTTAATAAAACTTAATACTTTTCATCATTGTAGGAGGTTCATGATAAAAACTTGTTCTGAAAATTATGAAAACCTCTTAACATAAATGATCCTACGAAAGCTTAAACCTAATTAATATCATGCTACACCTGTTGATTTAATAAAGACAAAACCATGGACTTTTTATCCAATCTAATACTGTCATTTCTCTTTTATTTCTGAAATCTCAGCTGATGATTGTGTGGACATAATCATGTTAAAACTAAAGATTATCACAGTTGATTTTGTATACCTAACATATCTGATCAACTTCTCTAGTTTAACCTTGCCTCAAGAGTATAAAGTTTGGTCTGGAGAAGTAATTAAGTTTGGCGAAAAGATATAAGGATTAATATCTCATCAGTATTAAACTTTCATAGACATTTTGAAAAACCGCTATTGATAAGCCTCTTCAAAACTATATCCCTCTTTAATATTTGCAATAAATTTTTCTAATTTCACCGGACTATACCATTGTCCAACTTCATATTTTGCAGTGCGATACTTTAAGATTACCTCATCATGCGAACCACTAAAAAACTTATCTGCTGAATTATATTGATTCATATCAGGTAGTTTTTCTAGATTATTGGTACTTTTCTTCAGCTCTTCTAAAGAATAATAGCCCCTTAAATCGACCTGCATTGCCAACCCTTCATCAAACCAAGTAGGAATCTTTAGTTCCCTATTGATCAAACCAATGCGTTCAAAAAATTCTGTATGAGAAATCTCATGAGAAAGAATGTCTAAATTGACCCCATTCTGATTAATAACCACATAAGATTTAAAAGTCAAAATAGCGGCAGCAGGGACATGGCTAGGTGCCCCAAATTTTATAAAGTCTTCTTCATTTTCACAATAAATGAATTTAGGTTGAGCGGTTCTTTCTCCCCAAAAAAGAGCAACCCTTTCTTCTGCTTTACTAATCAGCTGTTTCAATTGCTCCTTTTTTTCAGGCGCTAAACCAGCACGATAGTATAAATCCCCTTCTTTCTCAAAATTATAGTAATCAATCAGCATACACCGGGTAGCTTGGGAAAGTACCATTGCGTGAGCCACGCCTACTGTTATGGTCAGTAAAAATAGGATGAAGATTGTTCTCTTAAATACTTTTAAAGCTCTCATATGTTGGAATCATTCATTGTTTAAATGCATTTTCACCACTTGATTGACTACTGTCAAAAACCCTAATGGCAATTACTTCCGCTGTCACTGTTTTTTCACCTTCAGAATACACCTCACAGTTCAGAACCGTTTTCTTACCCTTTACTTCAGTAATTCTTGCCCGTAGTTCAATCGGCTTTAGGTTTGAAGTTGGTTTCAAATATTTAATATTCATAGTTCCTGTTGCATACCTATATTCAGGTAGCGTATCCAAAGCCCTGTCTTCTACTTGGTAAGCTTGAGCCATGGCAGTACCCATACAATGGCAATCAATGACAGTTGCAATTACTCCTCCATTCATCACATTAGTCCAACCGTGATATTTTTCCTCCGATTGCCAAATGCAAATTGATTCTTTTCCTTCCCAAAAACTCTTGATCTGTAATCCATCTGGGTTATGAATACCGCAACCAAAACAGACATTTTCATGCATATGGTCTTGGAAATATTTACTGTTCACTGTTTTATCATTTTCCATATTTTCTCTGCGATGTCTCTAATTGAATATACTATTTATTTATAGGATGTTTAAAAACCTTATTTGCTAGAGGTCAATAACTCTGTAGACACCGTTGCAGAGTGTTTTCACCAGCTACCTAAGGGAATACAAAATAGATCGTGATAATCTCTAGTGCATTCATTGAAAAAATCTTGGCCAACCAAAGTGATTGGTTAGAACTTTCCTTCTATTCTCATTTTGATTAACTGGGCATGAGATAATGGTTTTTTAGGGTTTTCAACATCACCATTAGTCTCATAATCTAAAAGAATAAGCCCATTAGTTTTCTCAATTCTTTTTAATTCATCTATTTCCTTCTTTAATTTATTATCCAAAACCCATTTATAGACGGGAAGATAAATCAACTTTCTTGCGGTAATATAATCAAGTAGTTCATCACCCTTGATTCCCTTTCGGTGTCCTTTTGGGGTTCCAAATTTCCTAACGGTTCTTTTTATACCTTTCATGGATGTTATCTTGAACTTTGATTCATCAACATTACCATCTTCAAAAACTTTTAATCCTTGCCACACACCCTCTACAGATTCAGCAAGTACATTGTCAGAATAAGGAATAGGTATCCCTCCTATTGGATAAAAAGGACTAAACTTCAGCATGGGTAACTCACCTTTTGAAGTTACATCAACTATAACTGCATTTGGATATTCTTTTTCAATATTTTCTATTTTCCTCCTTCTACTTTGGACTTCTACCATTGTGGTTTTATTTTGTTCTCTTTAAGGGATATCAGGGAAGTTAAGTTAATTAACAAATCCCAAAACCTCATAAGTAAAAGTGTTTTTAGAAATTAGAGTTTATCACGATAGAGTGATTATAGTTACTTTGTTTCCTTTTGACTCAAGTTTATCAAACAAATAATTAGTAATTACTTTAACAAGCTCAGAAAAGTAGTGTGTAGAAGGAATTGGATCTATACAAAACCAATCGCTGCAATATTTATTAACAGGATTGGTTTTTAATTGATTGGACTTTGCAGATTAAGGCTTCTTAGTTTTCTTGTAAGTGCACAATTTGATATTCTTAGAATGCAATTCCATATTTTTTTGTAAGTTGCTCTATGAACTACTTAAACCGGAGGGTAAAAGGTATTCATAAGCAATAATTAAACAATCGACTCAACACCAAAGATGCTAATGCGTTCGAGGAAGAGTCGGTGAAATAATATCCCTTAGGGATTAAAAGTCAGGTACCCATGGAAGTTATTTGTAAAAACTGTCAAAGTAAGAACCTTTCCAGTGCGTTATTTTGTAGCCATTGTAAACTACCGCTCAAGCCCTATCAACAGATTACCAAAACGCTGTATGAAAGGGTGGGGCAGGTTGAAAATGAATATCAGACCAAATTGGGAAAACTGAAAGAAGAGTTAAACCTTTTAGCTAAATACTTCGAATCAGGCCAGCCAGAAGCTGGGAGCATTCCAAATGCCAAACCTCTTCCTAAGCCTCTACCAGTTAAAGAGCCTATATTGGCAACAGAACTTATTCCAAAAACTGAGCCTGTTAAAAAAGAGGTAAACATCCCAAAACAGCCTGTTTTAACTCCACGGCCAGCACGTGAGCCTTCTGCATTGGAACTGCAGATACAATCCTTCTTAAAGCCCTTTACTGATGGTATCACTTGGGTAAGCAATCTTTATGGCCAGTATAAAAGTGAAGGCAAACTTCCCATCTTTTTGATGACCATTGCCGGTATCATTGCTATTCTCTTTGGCTTTGGTTACCTCATGCAAGTTACTTTCGAGAAAATGGGTGATTTTGGTCCACTTTTAAAAGTAAGTTTAGGATTTATCTCAGCGCTTGCTATTATTATAATTGCACTGAGATTATATAGAAAAAAAGACAAATATGGTGAATATGCCTCCGCATTAGCCAGCTTAGGAATTATCCTGAATTACTTGATGATCTACTTTCTTTCAGATTTAGGAAACTTCCCGTTACTATCTTCAAGCATTTTAGGTTTTGGTCTCATTCTCTTGAACACCGCTTTTGCCATCTTCCTTTCTCTCCGTTTTCAAACAAAGATTGTGGCCGTACTTTCATTAATCGGCGGTGCATTTACTCCCTTTTATTTAAACTCTACCTCAGATGGTACTTTATATTTTGCCTATTTATGGTTATTGGTTTTTGCTGCCAATGTGGTAGCTCAAAAGATCAATTGGAAAACATTGCATTACTTGAGTTTTATAGTAGGAGTAAGTCTATTCGGTTTTAACGCTTTTAGCTACTCTCCTAACACAACTTTATTCACCATTTATTATCACCTTTTCTCCTATTTATTCTTTTACTATACCTTCTTTGCAGGGAAAACACTTAAAGAGGAACTTGATAAAACAGAGATCTTTCTACTGGCAGGTAATGTGTCCTTCTTACTCTTCAGCTTATATACTAATTACCCTGATCAATACCTTATTCTAGGCATTATTTACTTGGTAAATGCAGCACTTTTTGGGACATTTACAGGTGTTTTCTGGAATAAGTTAAGCACACAACTTAAACGCATATTACCAGTAATCATTGCTTCATTTATAGGAGTAGCTATTCCCTCTTTATTTGGTCAATCACTAGTAGGGCTTTTCTGGTCTATAGAAGCTATATTGTTGATTCAGTTAGGGTTCATCAGTAGGATGCCGATCGTCAGAAAAGAAGGTTATCTAGTGTTATTGGTTGGTTTATTTAAAATGGGATATAGCATATTCCTGATTGTTGATTTGCCCTACTTTTTGCCTTGGGACAGCTGGTACCTTAATTTGGTTTCTTTAGTCATAGTCCTAGGGATACTCTGGAGGCAATTTCAACATTACCGAATTGAGTTTGTTGATTTCGAAAAACAGTTGTCATCATTTTTCAATGGCCTTTTCCCAATCATGGCTTCTTTACTGCTCTTAGTTACAGTTTATAACGTAGCAGAGTTTTGGGCATTCCCTGTGGCAGTGGTCCCCATGCTAGGTCTAGCTTGGTGGGGTCATCAATTTAAAAGCAAGTTCGTAACCGCTTTCAGTTTTATGTTCTTACCTTTTATGCTGGTTGCATTTCCTGTTTCTGCCCTTAGAGTAGATTCTATTCATTTTCGAGATTTAGAGCTGTTTGCTAAACTGACTATAATTCTGGCCTTAGCCTCTCTTTGGTTCTCTAAGAAGTTCTTTGAACTGATAGGGGTTCAAAAAGGAGGAAGTATGAGGTTTAGTCAGGCACTTAGGGTTTTATTCTTTTTGATAATTTCCTTACTGCCAGCCTATCTTAGCAAAAGACATTTCCCTGAGTTTATCGGTTTAACATTGTGGTTAAGCATTTTAATTCCTTATGGTTTTTATAAGCTTTTATCCTATA
Organism: uncultured Cyclobacteriaceae bacterium; assembly: GCA_937958005.1. GTDB lineage: Bacteria > Bacteroidota > Bacteroidia > Cytophagales > Cyclobacteriaceae > JANSWY01. The sequence goes on along the minus strand of CALGOB010000041.1, from coordinate 33,219 downwards.
AGGCACTCATAGTAGAATTTTATCTGTTATTTGTTACGGCGCTAGTCTATTGTTCTGGCGATCTAGATATTGCATCCCTTTCTGCAGGAGTTTTTGCTATTGTACTAGTCCACCTAATAGAAAGATCATCAAATGAAGTCCAAATTGTTAAATCAGCTTTCAGGCACTTTTTATATTTCTCGCCATATGTTGGGATCCTGTTACTAGTGATCATCCCTTATTTGATTTTTGAGATAATGATCTTCAGCATTCTTGCCTATGCTACCCTATTGCTCATCTTATTGGCAATGAAAGAGAAGTTAGTTTTTATGAAAGCTCTCACAGGTATGGGAGTTTCTTTAGCCATATTCATCAATTTGGCGAACGTATTGATCATGAATTCTATTCATTCAGAAAATGATTTTTATGTGATACTAGGGTGGGTAAATATGTTTTTAATTGCATGGGTTTTAATCAATCGGTTCAAGTGGTACCCATCTTATAAAAGTGCGAAGTGGTCTATTGATTTAATTTTCTCTCAGTTAGTCCTTATCATATTGTATGCAACTACTTTATATGTATTGGGTATCAGTTTTAGGAGTATTATATTCAGTATTTTACTAGCAGTCCACGCTGTTGGGCTTGTTTTTATTTCCTTAAAACATCAATTGAAAACACCTAATTATCTTTCCATTGTCATTTTTGTATTGGCTTTACTAAAAGTTGTCTTTAATGACATAGCTTCTTTGCCAACAACTCAAAAGGTAATTGTGTTGATTGCTATTGGAGCATTACTTTTAGGTGCTGCATACTTCTATACCCGACTGAAAAAACATTTTGAGGAAAAGTCTATTGTGGGAGACTTAGAAAAAAAAACAACTGAGATCGATCAATAAATCCATTATACTGCATTATGTTATTAATTAGAGTCTACTATATAACTAACTTTCTAATTAGGAATTAGTAATGCGAAATTAGGAATTATGAAAAATTCATAATTAGGGTGTATTTCATAACTAACTTTCTCATCTAGTACTTTGTCTTTGCTTGATGCTGCATATTTTTTAGGTTTTGAACAGGCTTACCTGAAGTTATCTGTTTTGATATTCGATTCATAGATCGAACTGACTGTCCACAATATACATAGCGGCGAAACGATTGTCGGGACACAATCGTAGGTGAGGTACTGACTTTATAGACAGATTCTAATCAAAGATTATCATGATAAATTGGTTATACGAAATTTACCATATTATTGCTGGTAAAAATACCTAGCTATGGCAATTTCATGTTTGTGAGATAAGACCGAATGATGCAATAGAAATTTGATGCAAACCATAACTAACAGTCATTTATGATTTTCTCTTAAAAGTCTAATGCATCATTCGGGATAAGTTGATAAATCTATACTTTTGCTCAGAGATAATGTCTACTAATTTTTATAAGTTATAAAACACTAAATGTTAACATTCAAAAAGAAGTATTTCCTTATAGCCCTATTCGTTTTCATAGTCGAAGTACTGATCGCCCTATATGTGAAAGATCGTTTTATTCGGCCTTTTTTTGGTGATTTTTTAGCAGTAATTTTTGTTTATACTCTCCTCAAAAGCTTTCTAAAAATCAGTGTAAAAAGCGGGGCCATTATAACCTTGATCATTGCATATGTTTTGGAGTTTGCCCAATATTTTCAGCTAATAGAGATTCTCGGACTTAAACATATCAAGGTGCTTAGGATAGTCCTAGGTAGTTCATTCGATTGGTTAGATATGCTTGCTTATACACTGGGCGTATTTTTTATTCTAGGGGCAGAAATTTGGGGACAAAAACGGAGAGGGTAAAATAGACTTTATCACGATAGGCTTAGTATAGATTAATGTTTCTTCTTTTGTTGTCCAGTATTAGCTGCAAATTAATTCGGAATTAGAAATACAAAAATGTAATCGTTATTGTCAAAGTTGTTTGACTATCAACAGCAGAATGGTAAAAACTAAGAATTGCTAGCACCCCTCTGGTCTTGGTTCATTACTTTTTTAGAATTGCTTCTTCAATAATCTTGATTTTGAGAGTGAACAATCTATATTGTCTCTACTCTAATAGTGTTTCAGACTGTGGTAAAATTTCATCATGGTAGGGTTTGTGATGAATAAGAATTCAATAAAAAAGGGAGACGAATCTCCCTTTTTTCATTTCTTATAAATTCTCTAGAACAAATCTTTGCATCATTTTGTACAAGTGATGTCTAGTAGAAATCCCGCCTATACCGTGCGCTTTATCAGGATAATAAAATGAATTAAAATCTTTTCCTGCACTTATTAATTTATTTTGTAAAGTAACTGAGTTCTGAAAATGAACATTATCATCCCCCGTCCCATGGATTAAAAGAAAATTTCCTTTCAGTTTCTCTGCATGTGAATTAGGGCTATTATCATCATAACCTGATGGGTTATCTTGTGGTTTTTGCAAGTACCTTTCCGTATAAATAGTATCATAAAAACGCCAAGTTGTCACGGGAGCTACTGCTATTCCTGCTTTGAAATAAGCTGCTCCTTTCATCATTACCAATGATGACATATAGCCTCCAAAACTCCATCCCCAAATACCAATTCTGTCTTTATCTATAAAGGATTGCTTACCAAAAAACTTGGCTGCTTCTATATGGTCTTCAGCTTCTAATTTACCTAATTGTTTGTAGGTCATTTTCTTAAAAGCAGCCCCTCTACCTCCACCACCTCTAGTATCTACTACTGCTACTATGTAATCATTTTGAGTTAACATCTGGTGAAAGTAGTAATGACTTCCTCCCCAAGTGTTCATAGCGTCTTGCGTACCTGGCCCACTATATTGATACAGTAATACAGGGTATCTTTTGGCAGAATCAAAATTATTAGGATATAAGAAAAACCCGTTCAAAGTAGATTGGTCTACGGTTTTAAATTGAAAGAACTGTTTTTCTGCCAACTTATATTCTTTCGCTGTCTTTGCTAATCTAGTATTTGTCTTTAAATCTTTGATTAACTTATTCCCTTTGTTTTGGTATAAACTCACTTTCAAAGGCCTCACAGCACTAGAGTTATTGATGACATAATATTTAGCATCAGCACTCATGTCTACTCTATTTACTCCATCATCTTTACTTAGCTTTAATTTTTGTTTCCCATCTAACCTTACTTGATATAAATGTCTTTCCAGTGGTGAATCTTCTGTTGAAAGATAATAAAGAACAGGCTTTTTTGAATTTTGATCCAAAGCCACAAATGACTCTGCCTCCCAATTACCTTTGGTAACTTGACGAATCAATTGCCCGTCCATACCATGTAAGTAAAAGTGCTTATAACCATCTCTTTCACTTGAAAAAAGAAACTGCTTCCCATTTTCGAGGTACATTAAATCATCTGTAAAAGTGATGTCTACATAAGTAGAAGACTTATCAGAATACACAACTGAAGAACTACCGTTTCGTGTATCAGCATGAAGAATATCCAGACGGTTTTGTAATCTATTCAAACGCTGTACAGAAAGTAGGTTAGGGTTTTTAGTCCAGGTAATTCTAGGGATATAAATATCTTTCTCGGATCCAATATCTATTTTCTTTCTTCTACCATCTTCTAAGTTTTGCACATAAACCTCCACTACCGAGTTATCTTCTCCAGCTTTAGGGTATTTATAAACATAATCTTCAGGGTAAAGTGTCCCATCTCTCCAAAGTTGCATATTGTATTCTTTCACGCTACTTTCGTCAAACTTTATGAAAGCAATCTTTTTACTATCAGGAGACCAAAAGAAGGCTTTAGTAATAGAAAATTCCTCTTCATATACCCAATCAGTGCTTCCATTGATAATTTTATTAAACTCGCCGTCATCTGTTAACTGAGATTCAGACATGTTTACTAGTGCAGTTACAAATAGGTTGTTTTTTCTGACAAAAGCAACTTTCTTTCCATCAGGAGAGAAGGTCGCATAAGATTGCGGTCCTCCATTAGAAAGTTTAGTAAGTTTATCATTAACTACATCATAAACATAATATTCAGCAGTGAAGGATCTTCTGTAAATAGATTCTCTATTGGTAACGATCAGAATCTTTTTCTCATCCGCACTGAATGAATAATCTTGGATATTAACATTATTCTTACTTCCATCAAAAAGGGTGGTTACTTTAGAAGCATCCGTAATATTTGACCTAGTAATTTTATTACTTTTTAGCTCACTGTAGAATTGTCCATCTTTCATCCAGTTGAAACTCCTGACCCGTTCAGCAGAGAAGGTTCCATCGTAAAAATTTTCAACTTTAATCTTTTTCTGAGCTATTACTAATGAACTACTCACCAGTATTAACAGTATTGAAATGTATTTTATCATGTTATTTATCAGATTAAACTTTATACAGTGCAGTATTAATTCTCCTTTTCTATAATCGGTTATTAATATTAAAGAATAACTACTTACTTTTAACAAATATATATTAATCATCAAATATGCCCACGTATTATTGTATTAGTGGTATTTGAAAAAAATTAATATTTATTTGACTTTTTTTATCATGAATTACGTTACAACTGATTACCGTAAACTCAAGGTAAGTGAATTAATTGGTTGCAAGATAATTTAGTGAAAATGAATGACTCCTTTTTAGCAAAATTATTCAATGATCATCAAGAATGCCCGGACTGCCCTTCTCCAGAGAAAGTAGCTGAGTTTTTTGTTGATCTATTAGGTACATTATTTCCTGATTTCTCTAGGAACTCCTTCAGTACTATTTCTGAGCTTTCTGCTCATTTAGAAGCACTAAGGGTTAATCTAGATAAGATGTTAAGTTTTGAGCCACTCAAAACAGGAGGTGAGTCCAATAATGTTGCTTCTATGTTTTTTGATGAAATTCCAGCCATTTTCACACAAATTATGGAAGACACCCATGCAATGTACAATGGTGATCCGGCTGCTAAGAGTAAAAGTGAGGTGATCAGAACTTACCCTGGGTTTTATGCAATAGCTTCATATAGAGTTGCCAATGCACTGCATAAATACAATGTAAAAGTGATTCCAAGGATTATCACAGAGCATGCTCATGGAAAAACGGGGATTGACATACACCCTGGGGCAACCATTGGCAATCATTTCTGTATAGATCATGGGACAGGGGTTGTTATAGGAGAAACTGCGGTTATCGGAAATCATGTGAAAATTTACCAAGGAGTTACCTTAGGAGCCTTAAGTGTTGCTAAAAAAGACGCTGAAATTAAAAGACATCCTACTATTGGAAATCATGTAGTAATTTATGCTGGAGCTACTATATTAGGAGGTGAAACTTCCATTGGGGATTCTTCAATTATTGGTGGTAATGTATGGCTGACAAAAAGTGTTCCACCTAAATCAAAAATTTACTACCAAGCTAAAATGTTTAATTCTAACACAGACCAGACTGATTTATACGTCTACAAAGAAAACTGAGCATGAATCTATTTGAATTGATAGGAAACACACCGCTTGTTTCTCTTCAAAAAATACCTACTAACCCAAAGGTCAAAATATTTGCAAAACTAGAAGGTCAAAACCCTGGAGGGAGCGTAAAAGACCGGGCTGCCTATAACATGATCAAAAGCGCAATGGATCGTGGAGATATTAAACCTGGGGATAAACTGATAGAAGCTACCAGTGGTAATACTGGTATCGCCTTAGCCATGATCTCCAAAGTGCTGGGTGTTGATATAACACTTATTATGCCTGATAACTCTACTAGAGAAAGGGTCTTGTCAATGGAAGCTTATGGTGCTAAAGTCATCTTAACCCCAGCAGCCCAAACAATAGAATATTCTAGAGAATTAGCTGATGAAATGGCTGAAAAAGAAGGTTATTATATTCTCAACCAATTTGCAAACCCAGATAATTACCTTGCTCATTATAAGACTACAGGGCCAGAAATATTACGCGATACCGAAGGCAAGGTCACTCATTTTGTCTCTGCAATGGGAACTACTGGAACAATAATGGGCGTCTCCCGCTTTCTGAAAGAACAAAATCCTACCATTCAAATAGTGGGAACTCAGCCTACTGATGGTTCCAGCATTCCTGGTATTAGACGCTGGTCACCTGAGTTTCTCCCTAAGATATTTGAACCAGAAAGAGTTGACAGAGTAATAGATGTCAGCCAAGATGAAGCTACACAAATGACAAGAAGAATGGCTTCTGAAGAAGGAATATTAGCAGGAATGAGTAGTGGTGGCGCTTTATGTGCTGCACTTAAATTAGCAGAAGGGCTTGAAGAAGGTGTCATTGTCTGTATCACCTGTGATAGAGGAGATAGATACCTAAGTAGCGACTTATTTGGCTAAATGTAATACCTCTTGAATACATTTTTTAATTAGTAAAACCTAATAACCAGAGCTCGATTTTAAAAAGTACTCATGGAAGGTTTCCTAACAGTTTTGAAAGATTTGCTTGGTCAGTCACTCTGTCGCAGTGGAACTGGGGCAGTGTCTTTATTGTTTGAGATCTCTCTCAAAATGATTGACGGAGTCGCGCCAAGACAAAAGCTTTTCATTGAACTAAATATGTGAGTTAAAAACTGAAAAATCATTTAATCCCTAAGGGGTTAAACTGAAGAGAAAACACAGGTAACAATATGTAATTAGTTGACCAAAACGTTTTTTGGTTTCTTGTTCATCTGCATTTAAATTAATATTAGTAATGCACAGCTTTTCTACCAGCAATTAGTCTGTAATATTTTCTTCATTAGTGATATTGAGTCTTGAAAATATCTTTTTTGCTAAATTACTCTGAGTGCTTTCAAATTTATAGAATAAACTAAACTCATCTCTCTCGATGCTGTTATTTTTTATTGACTTATAGATACTTAAAGAGCCCATTTGATAGGCTTTGATCTCAGGGTTATACCATATATAAGTCATACTTTTCATGTCGGCAGTGACAAAATAATAAAAATAAATAAAGGTTTAGTATAATATGATGGCAAATTGAATCATTTGGTATCAATATCTTTAAAAAGGTACTGTCATCTGACTAAATTTAGAATTTAAGAAAAATCTAGCTTTACAAATGAACCAACCCCGACCCATGGGTACGAGGTATCGGGTGGCTAAAACAGGCTTAGTTGTTTTTTAATATGTAAAAGGCTTTACTCTTTTTCTTTTCCTTAGTCTTTTACATAATTTGATAGGCTCGTCTCATCTCTAGTTTTACTTACTGTATTCACAAAATATCCTGATGTCCAAAGATTTCCACCACAAAGCTGTTTCTTTATATCAGGGTGTTTCTTTAAAAGTTCTCTAACTATGATGCTTTTCAACATCGTTACTATTTTTATAGAACTATAAATAGGCACCGGTTGCATCAGAAAATGAACATGATCCTTATCCGTACCTATTTCTAAAAACGAAGGTCGTAACGCTTTGAAATCTCTTCACAAAGCCAAACTAAAGTTTGGTCAACTTCTTTACTAAATATTACTGGCATCCAAGTAAAACTGAAATTGAAGAAAAACTGCTCTTGATATCGTTTAATCAAAGATTATTTCTGAAGTTCAAAAACTCCCCCTATAAATCAACCGAAGGGCTGACAACTCTAGCTTTCGTCCGTTTTTTCCATGCCGCGGGGGCGGACCCCTGAAAAAAGGATCGGGCGGCCGCCAAAAAAATCAACAGGGTCGCCTGGCGAATAATTTAAAGCCCCCACCCTAAACCCGGCAGCGGCCGACCGTTGTGTCGCACACCCCGCTAAATGATCACCGCGACGGCGTACCGTGCCAACTCTCCAAAATGTATAAAAATGAAAACCTTTTTCTCGGATACTAGTAACTAAATATCTTCATTTATAACGACCCAAGGGTCGGGGGAATTAAACCCAAAGAGATTAAAACTGATTTATAGGAAATTATTTTGGCAATGATTTGAAAACTTTGTTACAATAATTTTAATAATAACATTAACTTATAGAAAAATTTGTCATTTAAGCTCATTTGATAGATTATTTAATGGTTTATAGTGGATCATTTCATTTTCTCGACTAATATTGGACATATACTAAAGTAACGTTTGATTTATTTCTTCGATATTTGAAAGGTTATGCATTGCTTAATTGACAATTACCTAACTGAATATGCCCCCTATGACAAGTAAGACTGACCTACCTATTTTAATTCAGAATGATTTATGGTTATCTCCTTATGAGGATATTTTAAAGGAAAGGGGTAAAAGATATAAAGAGAAATTAGCTCTCATTACTCAACAATCCCAAAGCTTGCAAGAATTTGCAAGTGCTTATCGCTATTTAGGAATTAATTATGATGCTAAACAGAAGGGGTGGTGGTATAGAGAATGGGCACCAAATGCAGATGAACTTTCACTTGTAGGTGATTTTAATGGTTGGGATGGTACAAAGCATTTACTCAGCAAAAACAAGCAAGGTATATGGGAAATCTTCTTAGAAGACTCAAGTTTTGGGCATGGGACTAAATTTAAGGTGAGGGTAAAATCAAATAATGGTACCAAGGACAGAATACCAGCTTACGTGGATTATGTAACACAAAACCCTGATACCTATGATTTTACTGGTGAAATTTACCAACCCAAGAAGAAATTTAAATGGACAGATAAAACATTTTCAATAGGTAGTAAAACTAATAATCTATTTATCTATGAATGCCATGTAGGTATGGCTCAAGAGAAGGGAAAAGTAGGTAGCTACCAAGAATTTGCAGAGTTAATTTTACCGAGAATTAAAAAACAAGGGTATAATGCAATTCAACTAATGGCCGTACAGGAACACCCATATTATGGCTCTTTTGGCTATCATGTAAGTAATTTTTTTGCTGCCTCCAGTCGATTCGGAACACCAGATGATTTAAGGTATTTAATTAATAAAGCACATGAAATGGACTTGGTAGTCATTATGGACTTAGTTCATTCTCATGCAGTAAAAAATATTGCTGAAGGCCTTAATGAATTTGATGGTTCTGATCAGTATTTTCATGAAGGGGGTAAAGGGGAACACGATGGGTGGGATTCTAAATTGTTCAATTATGGTAAAGAGGAAGTACTGCAGTTTTTATTGAGTAATGTAAAGTTTTGGGTTGAAGAATATCACATAGATGGGTATCGATACGATGGGGTTACATCCATGCTTTACTGGCACCATGGTGAACATGTGACCTTTGATCACTATGATAAGTATTTCAATGATTTGGATTGGGATGTAATTACCTACCTTCAGTTAGCAAATACCTTAATTAAAGAAATAAAGGAAGGTTCTGTGATGATTGCAGAAGACATGAGTGGCCTGCCAGGTTTATGTAGACCTGTTTCCGAAGGGGGTGTTGGTTTTGATTACCGATTGGCAATGGGTATTCCTGACTATTGGATAAAAATGCTCAAGCACAAACCAGATGAGGATTGGGACATTTATGATATGTGGCATACCTTAACTAATAGGAGGGATGGGGAAAAGACTATTGCTTATGCGGAATCTCATGACCAAGCTTTAGTAGGTGACAAAACACTTGCTTTTTGGTTAATGGATAAAGAAATGTACATTGACATGCATGTTTCACATGATAACCTGATCATAGAAAGAGGAATAGCGCTTCATAAAATGATTAGGTTATTTACCTTGTCTTTAGGAGGGGAAGGCTATTTAAATTTTATTGGCAATGAGTTTGGTCATCCTGAATGGGTAGATTTTCCAAGGGAAGGGAACGAATGGAGTTACCAGTATGCTAGAAGACAGTGGTCACTAGCAGATAGAGAAGACTTGAAGTATAAATACTTGCTATCTTTCGATGAAGCAATGATCGATTTAGGTAGTAAGCACTCCTTGGTCTCTTCAATGCCAGCGAAACAACTCAATATGGATACTGAAAACCATGTAATAATTTTTGAAAGGAATAATCTGATTTTCATTTTTAATTTTCATCCTAATAAATCAATCCCTGACTATAGGTTTCAAGTAGAAGAGTGTGGAAAATACCAGATCATTCTAAATAGTGATGCTGAGCGTTTTGGTGGTTTTAACAGGATAGACGATGAAATGAGTTATCCGTCTGTCTGTTTATTTGGAGAACATTATCTGAGTATTTACATTCCAAGTAGAGTTTGTATGGTTTTGAAAAAAAAGTAAGCCTTTATTAAGTTTGAGATAGCTATACCTGATTAAATTGCAGCATGCAGGGGATTCACGAAATAGGGATAAAAGGAGAAGTTTTTACTGATGAAGTACATAGAAGACTATATGCTACTGATGCTTCCGCTTACAGAGAATTACCTGCAGCTATTGTGTTGCCAATAGATGGCGAGGATATCAAAAAACTAATCAAATTTGCCAAAGACAAAGGCTCTTCGCTCATTCCACGAACAGCTGGAACTTCACTTGCGGGTCAGGTAGTAGGAAGTGGTATCATCGTTGATGTCTCCAAGTATTTTAATAAAATCATAGAAGTAAATCAAGAAGATAAATGGGTTAGGGTTCAGCCTGGAGTAGTAAGAGATGATCTAAATCGTTATTTGGAACCCTATGGCCTATTTTTTGGACCAGAAACCTCAACTGCTAATCGGGCGATGATTGGGGGAATGATCGGAAACAATTCCTGTGGTTCAAACTCTGTAATTTATGGAAGTACCAGAGACCATTTATTAGAAACTAAAGGGTATTTAGCTGATGGGAATTTTGCGCATTTTGGCGAAATAGAAAAATCAGTTTTCATGGACAAGGTCTTGGGGCTTGGTGTAATAAGCGAACTTGAAAACTCTATTTATTTTGAAACACATGATATATTAAGAAACGCTGAAAATAGAGAGGAGATTGCTAAAGAGTTTCCCAAAAATAGTATTCCAAGAAGAAATACGGGTTATGCCTTAGATCTGCTAGCTCAAAGAAAGCCCTATACTGACGATGGGGAATTATTTAACTTCAACCAATTAATTGCAGGAAGTGAGGGAACACTCTTTTTCATCACAGAAGCGAAACTTTCTTTAAATGCGTTGCCTCCAAAACATAAGAAACTTGTATGTATTCATTGTGAAAGTATCGACGAGTCACTCAAAGCAAATTTAGTAGCTTTGCAGTATGATCCTCACGCGGTAGAACTGATGGATCATTATATATTGGAATGTACAAAAGCCAATATCACTTATCGTCAAAATCGTTTTTTTGTAAAAGGAGACCCAAAAGCGATACTAGTAGTAGAGTTGGCAGATGAAATAGAGGAAGCTCTTGACCAGAAAGAAAAACAATTAATTGCTGAATTAAAATCTAAGGGGCTAGGCTATCATTTTCCGGTAGTGAAAGGGGATGATATTAAAAAGGTATGGGGTCTTAGAAAAGCAGGCTTAGGGTTGCTTGCCAATCTTCCTGGGGATGCTAAACCGGCACCTGTCATAGAAGATACAGCAGTAGATGTAAAAGACCTTCCTCAGTACATCAGTGATTTTAATGAAATCTTAAAGAAACATGGGCTTTATAGTGTACATTATGCACATGCAGGCTCAGGTGAACTTCACTTAAGGCCTATCCTGAATTTGAAAACAGCAGAAGGCCATCGTTTATTTAGGGTGATAGCAGAAGAAATAGCAACGCTTGTAAAAAAATATGGAGGTTCTTTAAGTGGTGAACATGGAGACGGCAGGTTGCGTGGTGAGTTTATCCAGCAAATGGTAGGTAAGAGAAGTTATGATTTGATTGCTAGGGTTAAAAAAGCTTGGGACCCTGATAATATTTTTAATCCAGGTAAAATAGTTGATACACCGCCAATGGATGAGAACCTGCGGTACGAAATTGACCAGCCTACACCAGATATCCCTACTTATTTTAGGTTTGACAAAGAACAAGGAGTAATTAGAGCTGCTGAACTTTGTAATGGATCTGGTGATTGTAGGAAATCGGCCTTTTCAGGAGGAACTATGTGCCCTAGTTACATGGCAACTGGGAACGAAAAAGATACCACCAGAGCAAGGGCTAACATATTAAGGGAAATGATCACGAAAGGTGATCAGAATGGTATTAATCCATTTGATAAAGAGGAAATCAAAGAAGTTATGGATCTTTGCCTAAGCTGCAAGGGCTGTAAGTCTGAATGCCCATCAAATGTAGATATGGCCAAGCTGAAAGCAGAGTTCACACAGAATTATTATGATGTGCATGGAGCACCTTTTAGGGCAAAACAAATTGCAAATTTTACAGGGGGTATGAAATTAGCTGAGAAAGTACCTGCTATTTATAATTGGTTTGTTGGGAATGGAGTGACGGGGACACTATTTAAAAAAACCATGGGTTTAGCGGTGCAGAGGCCTACTCCTAAGATCCACAAAACCACCCTTAAGAAATGGTATAAAACCAAATTTCAACGTCTTACAAAAATTGACGGTAACAAGGGGAAAGTTTACTTTTTCTGCGATGAATTTACTAATTACAATGACACGACAATTGGGATAAAATCTATTTTATTGCTTGATCAATTAGGCTATTGGGTAGAAATCCCTGATCATCGTGAAAGTGGTAGGACATGGTTGAGTAAAGGCTTTTTAAAAGAGGCAAAAAAAATCATTGATCATAACATTAAGGAGTTAAAAAGTTTAGTCAGTGAAAATACCCCACTTATTGGATTAGAGCCTAGCGCTATTTTAAGTTTCCGTGATGAATACCTGAGTTTATGTGATTTGGAACTTAAAAGTGATGCAGAAGAGTTGAGCCAAAATTGCTTGATGATAGAAGAGTTTCTTTTAAAGGAATTTAAAGCAGGGCAAATTACTGGGGATCAATTTAGTGCAGAAGAAAAACTGATTAAACTTCACGGCCACTGCCATCAAAAAGCGATAGCTTCAGTAGTACCTACAAAACAAGTCTTACAAATACCGAAGAACTTTCAGGTACAAATGATTCCTTCGGGTTGTTGTGGAATGGCAGGTTCGTTTGGCTATGAAAAAGAACATTATGATACTTCTATGAAAATAGGAGAATTAATCTTATTCCCTACTGTAAGAAATCAACCAGAGGAAGTGGTGATAGCCGCACCAGGTACCAGTTGCAGACATCAGATTAAAGATGGTACCAGTAGAGAAGCATTACACCCTGTTGAAGTATTATGGGGAGCTTTGTTGAAAAAATGAATTACCTTTTTTCTAGAGTAGTTAATTTTTTAAGATGAGATAAATCCATTTTATTACTCAATGGAGCTATTATTTTCGCAGCCAAAAATTGACCAAATAGCTAGATAAGTTAACTCGAATAATTGGGGATGTCCCTTTTGGGGAATTAATATCCCTTAGGGAATGAACCAACCCCGACCCAAGGGTACGGGGTATCTCTATCGGCCAAAAGCTTTTTTATCGACTCAAGAGTCGGGGAATTAGGTATCCCTCAGGGATTAAAAGTGGGTAAACTGAACCTATGTATCTATTGATATCCCTATGGGATCCTCCTCACTAATCAATATAAAGAAATTGAATACGAGTTTAAAATCTTCAAAAGATGTTTACCTTTTATCTTTTTTATCACTTATTAATGAGGGAGCAATTCTAGTATCAGAAATGACCACTGATATGATAAGGTGGCGTCCTTAAAAAGGTTATTGAATAACCGTCTGTCCAATACATATAACATGTACATATTAGTTTCTCTGTTGTCAGGCTTAATAATTGACAACTACCCTAATTGGTTTAATCACTGATCAGGGTTTTTTGTTTCCTAGGAGGATGGTCTAATGCGAAAAAGAAAGTTTCATCGTATCTTCATTCGTATTGAAATAAGAAAGAGTTTCAGGCAGCCTTTTGACTACTCTTTTTAACATTCTAAAATCCTTAACATTCGTAATTTGTTGAAAACTTACTACCTCAAAGTGTTTACTAAAAGTAATATTAGATTTTAACTTTAGATACCTTTTCTTTGAAATGTATCCGTACTTTCTTTTGTTCGTGTTATATAATATTTCATATTTCTGTTTTCTTTCCACTAATTTAATTCGCTGATGAAAATAGAGAGGCTTAAAAGGAGATGAATTGCATATATACGAGGTCGAATTACCTAATTCACTTAATGAAGTGATTTACTTGAAGCTTACCCAGAATAGCAAAACCTTGTAATAGAACCACAAGGAAGAAGACGAAGGGTTTAATGTTTACTAGGAGTAGATAACTTAATATTAACCTGAGCTTTTAAAAAAGTACGCATAGAAGGTCTCCATCTAGGACCCGGAACAGTTTTGAAAGATCTGCCGCCGCAGTAGAACTGGGGCGGCCGTTGCTGTAGGGGCCCGTCTGGCTTGAAGACGGGGTAGCCAAGACTAAATACTTGTAAATGAGCTAAATATGTGAGTTAAGAAATAAAAAATGGAAGAAATTAATGAACCAACCCCGACCCAAGGGTACGGGGTATCTATGGGCAATAATTTAATGATCGACTCAAGAGTCGGGGCGCCCGGCCAGGGGAATTAATATCCCTTAGGGATTAAATTATAACAAAAGCGAATAAATGGGTGAGGCTCTTCCTGTACAGAAAGGACTTCATTTTAATCCCTAATGGACACTAATTACTCATAGATACTCCCATAAATCGTGACTGATTCAATATAATTTACTTTGCAAAATCAGGAGAAGTAGGCAACATTTGGTTTTGTTCATAATCATGCTGAATCCAAAGCTTGGCTTTTTTCTCTTTCATATTAACTCGACCTGTATTAATCTATATTTTTCAGCATATAATGAATTGATTTTAATTTACTTAAAAATAACTCCTTGTCGTTTAAATGTCGTCGGGTTAATAAAAGCTTCAATGGCATCCATAGAAGCAAAAGTCTGCTCTTTATCCGTATTAAATGCAGGTACTCCTCTCGCTTCTCTATTTTTAGTAAAGTGATACAAGTCAACCGACAATAAAACTGGCCCAGTTTCTTCTAAGTCAAGAAATAATACTTGAAGACCAGGTGTATGGCCAGGTGCTCGTTTGATGATTACACTTCCATCACCAAAAACATTATGGTCCTCATCTAGTTTGACAGATTGGTTATCTTTTAATGAATCAAGAGCAGGATTAACAGTCTCTCCTTCAAACAGGCCAGGATATTCTTCTTTTTGTAACAAAACAGTTGCTTTTTTAATTAGGTTATCATTTCCAGTATGGTCTCCATGTAAATGAGATAAAGCTAAATATTCCACCTCTTCTGGTTTCACACCAATTTCAGCTAATTGACTACTCAATGTAACTGGCATTTTCATAAGAAAGGCTTCAGAATCATTGCCATCAGGAAATCCTGCTAGTGCATCTGGTAAACCAGTGTCCCAAATCACCTTTCTCATGTCTAATCACGTAAGCAGAGTTAGTAAATTTCTTAGATTGTCCTTCATCAGTTCCTGGGTTAAACAAACTAATATCTTTCACTAAAATATCTCCAACAGCGAACCTATAAACCTTTAGTTTAGGTTCCGCTGCCTTTTGCTCTTCTTCTTTTGTTACCATTTTAGGTGTTTTTCCACCGCATGCAGCCATTAAGATCATCAATGAGATCGTAATCACTAGAATAATTTTTTGTGCTAAATAAGCTACAAGTGTATGTAGCAGCTTATAAATTGCAATGTGAACTTATAGGAAGGCTCATCTAATGAATATTTGATTACATTTCTTATTTACTCATCTCTTAATGATTCTATTGGGTTAACATTTGCCACTTTCCAAGACTGAAGTATGATTGCCAAAGTGGCCAGCACTAGAATAAAAAGACCAGGAACTAAAAAATACCACCAGTATACTGTCGTTTGAAATGCAAAATTCGTTAACCAGTTGGAAGAAAAGTACCAAGTAATGGGGATGGCTAAAACAATTGCTAAAATCAAGATACCAAAATAAGTTTTACCCAGTGTTAACAGTAATTGCCATACAGTAGCCCCAAGGGTTTTTCTGATGCCCAACTCTTTTTTCCTTGTTTGCGCAACAAAGGCAAACAAAGCAAATAAGCCTAAACAAGCCAATAGGATAACAATAGTTGAAAAGACTTTAAATAAGGTAAAGAGATTATCTTCAGAATGATACAAATTCTCCATTTTATCATTTAAGAAATAAGAAATCATTAATGAACCAGGAGCTATTTCTTGTAAAGTTGATTCTATAAATTTCAATGTTGACCTATATTCATTCGTAACTATCCTTATTAATAGATAATCTGCATAACGTAAATCTTCTTGAGTTGTGATGACCAAAGGATCTATATCGTTATGTAAAGATGCAAAATGAAAATCCTTCACAATACCAACTAACGTGCCTACTTTTCCCTCATCGTTAGTGGCTTTCTTACCGATTATATCATTATCATCTCTTTGCAAAAGAGACGATGCTCGCTCGTTTAGAATGTATTGGTTACCTTCTAAACTCTTTCCCACTGAACTTCCATTTATTATTTCTATTCCCATAGTTTCTAAAAACCATGTATCAGCTTTTAAATTTCGTGCAAACAAAACATCTTTAGGTTTATCACTTAAAGAAAATGGCCCTACACCAAAACGATCACCAATTGCTTTTGAGGTAATCGAAAGCTGTTTAACAGCACTATTTTTAAGTAACTCATTTCTTACCTTTTCGGTGTGATTTACAGTTTGCCACCATAAATTACCATGAAGTTTAATAGCAACTACCTCTTCTTGGGCAAAGCCTAAATTTTTATTTTGCACATAGTCCATCTGACGGCTTACGATCACAGTAGCTGTTAAAAGGCAGGTTGATATTAAAAACTGACAAGCAACCATGATCGTTCGAACGGAGTATTTATTGTCACCCTTTATGTTTTTGGTTTTTAATCCCTGATCTATGCTAAACTTAGATAAGTAAATGGAAGGAAAACCACCAGCCATTAATCCAATCAATAACAACAGGCTAAAAAACAAAATCAACTGCCTAGGAGCTAGTAAATCTGCTAATGAAAGTTGTACATCCACCAATTGATTATAAAATGGTATCGAAATATAAACAAGGCCAATCGCAATTACTCCACTAATGGCAACCAATAAAAAAGCTTCGGATAAAAATTGAAAGATCAATTGTTTTCTAAGGGCTCCCATTACTTTTCTAATACCTATTTCTTTTAGCCTATTTAAAGTCTGAGAAACATAAAGGTTAACAAAATTAATAATGACAACTATCAGAATAAAAACAACCAATGTCCCAAAAATATATAACAAATTCACATCACTGTTAGCTTCAATTTCTTTCTCTCTATGTGAGTTAAGGTGAATTTCACTAATAGGGTGTAAACCATAAAAATCATTTTCAGCTAAAATATCTTCTTTGGTGGCATTTCCTTCATTAAACCTAATTTGAAAATCAAACAACCTATCAGCTACTTTTTGTGCCTCTTTCTTGGAATCGATAAGGGCATAGATTCCTACGGCAGACCAACTCTGAGAAGTATTGCGAGAAACACCAGTATCTGCCATAGAAACCAAACAATCCATTTTCAAATGTGTGTTCTGAGGAAGGTCTTTAATAATTCCAGTAACATAATACTTTTGATTTCCTAAAAAGGTGATCTCTTCACCTATTCTTCTGGCTCCCGGTTTAAACAATCTATTAGCGACTCTTTCCGTGAGAACTATTTCATTCCGTGCATCTAAAGCTCCCTTTGAATTACCTTCTATAAACTCTAAACTAAAAATATCTAGAATAGACTCATCCACCAAATATGGTTTCTCTATCAGTATTTGGTTTGATCCATATTCCATTACTCTTTGGTTTAAGAAGTGAATCCTTCCAATTTTCTTTATTTCTGGTGATTCTTCTTTTAATTTAATAGATAAAGAGGGAGGCAGTTTTGCCCATCTATCAGAGGTTATCCTATAAATTTTTTCATAATTCTTATATGATGATTCATAGCTCAACTCATTAAAAATATGGGTGATGATAAACAAACTCATAGCTGTTCCTATACTAAGGCCAAGAATGTTAATGAGTGAGAAAAATTTGTATCTCAATAAGTTACGATAACCTATTTTGAAATAATTTTTAAACATAGCAATTTGATTAAAGTGAGTATTTGACTTGTTGTTTCTTAACAAAATTTCTGGTCTACAAAAACGAATCACGTTCCAAGTAAAACGTATGCGTGATTTTTGGTAACCGAAAAGTTCATTATCTTCTTCATATTGTTCGGTTAGATCACCCAAAATACACTCATGTAAATCTTGGGGACAAAACCATTTTAAAAACCTGGTTGGTATTTTAGGCGGTCTGATATGCTTCATACACTAAACTGCAGTTTGGGAATCATATTCCATAGGTCCATTTTAGCTGACTTTAATTCTTTCAGAAGTGATAGTCCACTGGTGGTTAATTGAAAATATCGTTTTCTTCTTCCGCCACGCTCAGAAGTAGCCCCTCTCATTTCAGATTTTACAAAACCTTTATCTTCTAAGCGGTAAAGGGTCACATGAACAGCACTTAAATTAACAGTTCTATCTTGATGGTCTTTAATTGATTTGACAATTGAATTTCCATAAGCCTCTGAATCTAGATAGGCCACCATGGTTAATATTAGCTCTTCAAATTCTCCAAGGTATATTTTGCTCATTTCTATATAATTTGTAAAACAAATATAGGAATTATTTCTATATAAATTGTAAAACAAATATAAATAAGCATATCACAGCTCTGTTTTTAGTCATTCTCGCACATCAAATGATTTCAAAATGAACCTGTCTGTAAACCTGATTTAAAAAAGCTTTTACTTAGCACTAAACCTTCATACTCTGCCTTTTTATCTTTAAAATGGCCTAGAAAAGCACCTATGGATAGATCGATGAACATTCCAGTAATTAATCCGATTTCGATACTAAAAATCATACCTTTCCAGATACCTTGAAAATGTCCTTTAATAATGTAGGAAAACTGCTCATTTAGAAACTATTTAAAATAAGTTAGTCTTTTGCTAAAGAATCTCCTTCTGTTATCAATTGGGGTTTTTTCATCAGTGAGATCTTTGAGGTTCAAACTATTTAAAATAGGAATAGTAAAAGAGTCCACTACGCTTTTATTAGGTTAATAGTCTTTAAGGTAGTTTATTAAAAACTACTGTTATTTAAACCTTAAGGGATATTAATTTCCTAGTCAAGCACCTCTGATACTTGCACGTGCGCTAAAGCTATCTTGCGTAGATGCAGTTGATCATTAAAAGATTATCCATAGGATAACCTTCGGGTCAGGGTGATTCATAGAATGTAACGTATCCTCATAGAGGGTACTTTAATTTTTATACATTTTTGTTTTTAGAGATCTCCTTTATTTATAAATCATATATGTCATTAATTCTACCAATATTAAACCCTTGGTTCAAAACATTTTTAGCTTCTTCGTTATTTAAGTCAATTACGGGATTTGTATGGTTAAAATGAATAAATATTACTTTTTTTCTATCTTTATAATCAAGTGATTTAAACGTTTCAAGGCTTTCAATTATAAAAGGATGTGGGATTTGAGAAATATCACGATTATTTATTTCTTTTTCATTATAAAATGTCGCGTCTAAAAAGGCATAGTCTACTTTCTTAATTTCTGCTACAATACTTTTATCCCATTTATTCCATTTATCAATATCTGGGATGAATAACGCAGTTTTATTAGGCCCTTTAATTCTATAGCCAACCGTTTCAGAATATTCATCTCGGTGTGGTACTAAAAATGGAGTAACTACTGCATTTGGTGTAAGAGAAATAGGTTGTTCTTTTTCAATTTGAGTCAGTGAAATATTATTATCTGAAACAAGTTGACTCCATGGGCCATTTGTTTCTAAATAATTTTTCATTCTAGGCATAGCAAATACATTCATGTTTTTTGCATTGGTAGCTTCTTTTCCTAAATACATTAATCCTGCATAATGACCAATGTGAGCGTGGGATAAGAAAATCCCATCCACCAATTCGTTATTGTTTTGAATATCATCTCTTAACAGAGCCTTCATTTGTCTTGCTATATCAGGGGTTGCTTCAAATAAATACTTTTTACTGTAATTATTATCAACTAACCCCAATGAAACAACTTGCCTATCCTTATCTGGATTACTAAATAAATCTTTACAACAATCTTCTTTACAGCCTATATGAGGAGAACCAGCATCTTGAATAGTTCCAAGGACAATTAAGGATGTACTTTTTTGATTTACTACCTGATTCGACTTGATATTAGGAGTCTTCTTAGGTGATTGGATATCTCCACAAGAATAAATCACAAATAGTAATAGAAGTATGTAATAATGTTTCATTTTTTTTCGAATTAATTTCAGTGTATTGCATAAAAAGATGCGGGTTACTCGTTTGAAAACCAGACGGAGTAAGCTTACAAGTACCTTTTGTTCAACCCATAACTGAGCAGTTATTTTTATCTATTTCGTTATATACCTTTGGGTTATGTTTCTCCATATAAAATTCAGGGTTAGGTATTTCCGTAAAACCAAACTTTTTATAAAGCCATTCAGCTGTATCAGTTAATAGAATCCAGCGTCTTAACCCTTGAAGGTTGGGGTGTTCTGTTATTTCATTTATCAGCCATTTACTTAATCCCTTTCCTCTATATTCTTTAAGAACATAAACATCTCCTAAATAGGCAATAGTTGA
This sequence comes from uncultured Cyclobacteriaceae bacterium, assembly GCA_937958005.1. GTDB lineage: Bacteria > Bacteroidota > Bacteroidia > Cytophagales > Cyclobacteriaceae > JANSWY01. Next base: position 12,652 of record CALGOB010000041.1, on the reverse strand, counting down.
GTAGTCTGAAATTATTCTAGCAAAGCCTATTTGACTGTTATCGAAATAAAGCCCAAAATTCAGAGAATTTTCAATTGATGTTTTCAAAGTATTGATTGGGATTCCTTTAGCCCAATCAGTTTCATTTGCAAGGAATTTGTGAATGCTCAAAATATCTAATTTTTTCTTATCAGTTGAGATGGTATAATTATTTCTATGTGCTTCTCTAATTTTCATTTCAGCGTTTATTAACATGTTTCTTCAATCTATCAAATCAATAGAACTTCTATCAATATTGCTTATCATATATGTTCTATAGCGAATTGATTGATTTATAAAAATTTCTATGTGTCCCTGGGTTATGTAAGGTCTTCCCAGGCCATCACAAAATAATTGGATAAGCTCTTTTTTTAGTTGCTTACCGCCAATGTGGAACTTATATTTTATTGTTTTTCCACCATACGTGAATTTCACTAAATTTTCAGTTCCCTGAAATTTGTTTGTGTGTTTTGTTCCACCGCTATAACTGGTGTTTTTTACTTGTCCATAATATGACGTTACCTTAATTTTGAAATCTTGAATATCTTCCCACTTATACTTTATAAAAGTTGAGGAAGACTTATAGGTTAAAAATTTGACATCGAATTCCAAAGAAGAATCTTGAATCCAATTTTTTGTCTTGAATTTTCCTTTCGTTAGGATATTAAAAAGGAAAATAAAGAAAATTCCTAATGGAAAACTAAGGCACAAATAAAGATTTTGAATTACCAAACCAATAGCAAATGGAACAAAGGTGAAAATTACTATTATAGTAATACTCATCCTTTCCAAACAACTGCTTTCTGGTTCAATTACAACATTAAACTTCACTTTAACTTAAATTTATAACTTCACTGCCAAAAGGAGTATTTGCTCAAGCAGCTAAATCTATTAAAATCATAAGATAGTAAATGCCGTTGAGAAAACTAATTATGCCAAATTCATTTTTTGCTCAAAGAGTTTAATCTTCCAGTTTAGCTCTTCATTTATTTCACTATCAGAAATTCTATTTTCTGAGAAGTTATTATAGAAACTAACCAATGAAAGGCAGGTAATTATGTTACCTATCATGTGTGAAAAATACGTTTTAGTAGGTTGCAAAACGATAGCGCTACTTCTCGCACCTGACAAAGTGGACAAGAATAATAAAGATTTATCTTTCTAAACTTTACCATCTCAAACCTATTGTGTTTTTAAAGACGGAGGCATAAGAATCATTGTGTTATGCAAGGTAGATAACTAGTGCATTTACTGAAGTTATTTAGTTTTGTTGCATTTTTTCGTATTCCATGGTCATTTTCTAAATCAAAAACATACAAAGAAAAAAGAAGACATATTAAGAAATTATTTAAAGGCATTTTTTGTAACAAGCTTAAAGCCTCATGATGAGTTAGTGTTCTGATACAAAACCTAACTAACAGTGATCTAGTAACTTAAATACTAATTTTCTAACCGCTATAATAGATACTATACTCCATGTTGCAAACAAGAGTTTAAGCAACTTTTTAGTGACTGTTTAAGGTTTTTTCTTAAAAGGCTAACCTGTCATGTGAGTTAAGCTCATTAGTTATCAGATTACTGGTTAACCGGTAAGTTTTGTGTCTTTAACCATTGATGTTTTTTAAATCTGAGAACTTCAAACACTAACAACTTTAGGGAAGCTTCAAAATCACTGTAAGGTATTTTTTAAAGATTACCAATAATTCTATTAGACGTCAGTAATTTTATAACTTTTAATCCCTAAGGGATATTAATTCCCCTGGCCGGGCACACCGACTCTTGAGTCGATCATTAAATTATTGCCCATAGATACCCCGTACCCTTGGGTCAGGGTTGGTTCATTAACTATTTTCTATTTATGGATTGTTCTTAAGGCTCGTTTTATTATTTTTTTCGTTTCTGCTGTTGGCAATTCCTGTTTCCATTTTTCACAAAGTGAGATTACAAATTCTGGTCGGGACTTACTCGCATCATTTAGCCAATTTCCTACGCTATCCTGTACATATTTAGACTTGTCTGACTTTAATTTCTCCAAAATTGGCAATAGCTGTTCGGGACTCTCTTTTAATTCTTCTATATGCTTACACCAAACGCCTCTTGGTCTTGTCGCCTCTGTTGTGAAACGCCTAATGTTTTCGTCATTATCGTTAGTCCATTCATACAAAATTTCGATTGATTCATTGAGATTTTTTTCTATTTCAGGTCTTAATGCCATCCAAACAACTTCTCTAACTCCAAAATGCTTGTCGGCAATTAACTTTCTAGATTGATCAAGTTTTTTTGAAATAGAAAGGTCATTATTTAAGGCGATTAAATATGGAGCATAACATCTTATAGTGTCAGATTGGTGATTGCTTAAAAAACCGGTTGTTGACATTACAGTTTTTGATTGACTACAAAACTCGTAAAGATGTTGTCCAATAAGTTTGATAGAGCTCATTGTTGAGGGTTTCTTTTGCTGTTCAATTACTTTTATGATCGTATCTATACTATCCTTCAAACCGATTTTATGGAAAGTGCTTTTTATCAATTTGATTTGATCTACCGCTAACCACTCTGTCAGGTTAACGGTTGGAATTTCACCTCTGTTCAGCAAAGTCAATACGTTTTCTGGAATATCTTGTGCTTTTCTTGCTCCTTTTCTATTTATGATTTTTTCGTCTACCATGTTTTAGCTAATTCTGATAGTTGTTTTTTAGATTGCTCAAAGTTACTGATTTTCAAATCCTCTGTTCCAAAATCCTGTGCTTCAGTATTTACAAAAGTAATGTCAGTTATCCCTATAAAATTGAGCAATGCAGTTAAATAATTTTCTTGAAAATCGAATGCTTGAAGGGCTTCATCATTTTTATAAGACATAGCACCTCTTGATGTAATTACTAGTACTTTTTTACCACCTAAGAGTCCTTTCATTGCTCCGTTTTCATCCAACGCAAATGTTTTTCCCACTCTCACGATATTGTCTATATAGGCTTTTAGTGTGGCAGAAATAGAGAAGTTGTACATGGGTGAAGCAATTATTATTTTTTCGCTATCTATCAGTTCATCTATTAATGTGTCAGAAGAGGTAAGTACGTTTTTCATTTCCTGTGTTCTATTCATTTCAGGTGTATAATTTGCCTTGATGAATTCATCAGTTGGGAAATTTGGCGGATTAATACCCACATCTCTGCTCTTTAGTGAATATTGATTATTTGATTTTAATTGTTCAAGAAAATAGTCGGTTAACATTCTTGTCTTAGAATTTTGAATTCTTACGCTGGAGTCAATTCTTAATAATTTCATAAATTTGTATTTAAAACTATGTCAAATTTATGGTCTTGATATAGAACAGTCAATACCGCATATTTTTATCCCTATGGGATAAAAAAGTCAATATTATGGATACAAAGCAAATAGTAGTAGAAAATAAAATATGTCCATTGGAAAAAGCTGTGAACACTATTAGCGGGAAATGGAAAATTCCAATTATTTGGCAAATTCACGAAGGTAAAAAGAGACCTAGTGAATTTTTAAAGGGGATTAAACAAGTGGATAGAAGAGTACTAAATCAGCAGTTGAGCGAAATGATTTCCGATGGGCTATTGACGAAAAAGTCTTTCAATGAATTGCCTCCAAGAGTTGAATATCAATTAACGGTTTTAGGTCAAAAACTGGTTGATGTTCTTTGGCATTTAAATGATTGGGGGAAATTACTTGAAAATGAAGATTCATGTTGATAAAATTAGTTTAACGGCCCATGCAAGAAACACAGCATAACCCTTCCATAAAATCAGGCTAAATTTGGAGTTATTTACAATTTGTAATCTGCGAAAAAGAAAGAGAATATATAGATCATTATGACTAGTAAGTAAAGGGGCTTAGGTATTATTCTTATCGAAAGATTCTGGAGAACAATCAAAAACCAAAATATCTATTTGGACTCTTACAGATAAGAAATGAATCGATAGATATTACAGCAGATACAAAGAAATAAAGCCATTATTAACCCGACGATATTTAAACGACAAGGAGTTATTTTTAAGTAAATGAAAATCAATTCATTATATGCTGAAAAATATAGATTAATACAGGTCGAGTTAATAACTACATAAATTAGCTAGTTGATTTCAAATAAATCACCTTCGAAGCAAGTCCATGAGGTATAAATTACTCAAAAAATTTAATCCCTAAAGGATATTAGTCTCTAGTATACAAGAAAAACCATGACCTTGGGTAGTAAGTCATTGATTTATCCAGTTTTATGATGAATTATTTAAGAATTAACATAGTCCAATTTTGAGGAACACCAATTTTACTCCCCAGAATCTATTACGTTAATAGTCAATTATTTAGTTTTTTTATAACCTGAGTTCAATTAATAATTTCTTCCATCTTTTAGTTCTTAACTCACATATTTAGCTCATTTACACGCTTTTGTCAGGGCTACCTCACCATCAAGCCAGGCGAGTCCGTATAACAACAATTGCCACTTTTTACTGTGATCCGCAGCCGTGGTGGCAAAAAAGTAGTCTCAGTGACGAACCATCAAAATCCCTAGCAGCCATGATATGGGAAAATTTGAAACAGCAAAGGCTACCCCAGCTCCACTGCGACAAAGTTGCTGACCAAGCAAATCTTTTTAAACTGCATAGCGATCTTCTATCCGTACTTTTTAACCCGAATGATGCATTAGACTTTTAAGAGAAAATCATAAATGGCTGTTAGATAGCTGCTTAAATTCTGATTTGCAACGCAGACATAGTCTCCATTATGGTGAATAGGAAATTAGGATTTAAGTGGCTAGATGACTGTTAGTTATGGTTTGCATCATTCGGGTTTAAAATCTAAATCAGTTCAATAATTACCTCCCTAGTCTAGTCACCGCGAATTACTCGTGTTAATTCCCCAACCTGGCATTCCTGACTCTTCCTTGAGAGTTATAACTTTCTCTACGGAAGCAATGAGTCAATCATTAAATTATTGCCTATAGATACTTCGTATGCTTAGGCCGGGGTTTGATTCATTTAACGAGGCAAGCCTACGGGAATTATCCCTTATGACTTCGCTGTTAAAAAAATGGAAATAACGGCCTAGCAAAGTAGTGGGTGCTATAAGGAACTACTCCTTAACTGATGTTATCACCTACAACAAAAACATGAATTCCCTTAAGTTCATCCTTGTTTTGCCCAAAAATTATTAGGTGAATGATAAGTCGGAAAAATTAATGTCTTTTTCATTATGAAGTAGCTCCTTTTGTATCTACTTAATCAATATGATCAGGTGATTCACATATCATGATTTTATTACTTTCTACATAGGCAATGTATTTATTGTCTACAAAGAAAGGTTGTATCGCTTCATGTTCAGGGACAATCTTAACTACTTTATTTTTATCTATATCAGCTTCCCAAATACACCTATAATCAAACCCGCTATTATCGAAATAAAGTTTCCTGTCTGTTTTATGCCAACTCATACTTCCAAAAAAAACTTCTTTATCACTATTAACTTCAGAGATTACTCCCTCTTCTATAGAGCCAAAAAAACTTGATAAATTAAAATCTACTTTTGGTAAATCATCTAAGAAATCAGTAAATGATTCGGTTTTATATAATTCATTTAATATTTTATTCTTATCGGAAATATAATTGAAGTTAATGTTATAATTATGTGTTGAAGCAATTATTGTATTTTGTGGATTTATTAAAGCCCTGAAAGTGCTTCGACAAAAATATAGTTTATTAGATTTCATTTTGTTTTTGATTCTCTCTGCTTTTTGTTTTGACCCTATTTTATAACTGTAATAATCTCTTTTGTTTATTAATTCATACATTGAATCTTCAGAACTAACATCTGCATTTTCTTTAAAGTAATAGAGTGTATCGTTTTGGATAATCAAATTGTCTGTTTGCCTTAGCATAAAAGCAGTTAAATGAATATCAGGAGAATCCTTACTTGCAAAATCTACTTCATAAAAAGGTAGACGAAATGAATCTATAACATGAATTTCTTTATTTTCATCTAATTCATAAATAGTTGCTGTAGGATTTTCATCTGATTTAAAAGTTGAATTTATCCCCATAAAATGAAATCTTATTTTGTCTGCTAAGTCACTTACTCTTACATTATAAAGCTGTTCTCCTTTATTTTTTGATACATAGTATGTACCTCTTTTCCAATACTTATCTTGTATTATATCAGTATATACTATTTTTTTAAAATTTTGAGTTTGGTCAATTGATAATGATTTGTTGTAAAGCCTTATCAAAGAATCTTTTTCTTGATATAATTTCTTTTCGATATTTTTTTGTTTGTTAAGGGACTCATCAAACAATCTAATAACAGAATCTTTTTCTTTGGCAATGATTGTAGTAATCTTAATTAAACTATCATATGAACGACTAGAGCTAGATAATTCAATTTCTAGGTCATGGGTTCTTTTGTCTGTTTTATCTTCTGATTCAGAGATACAACTAACTTGTAATACAATTAATAAGGAGTATAAAAAATATTTCATTTCTCAGTTGGATATGGTAATAGACACTATAATATATAACATCTTTTCGGTGAAGATAAAACATCAGATTTTAAATCCCTAAGGGTTATTAATTCCGGCACTCTTCGGTGACTACTAAGGGCTTTCTTGCATAGTCTCTAAGTCAATCAATGATCCTGCGCCGTACCTTTGAGTAGGGGATGATTCATTAGTCAAAAGTTTATTTTCGGTGGTTTACTCATAGTCTTTAGCCAGTCTTCTGAAGAAATTGAAGGTTCCAAATGTTCTTTCAGTGACCCATCTCCACTTCAAAGGCACAAAACCCTTTGCAGTGGGTAGGGCTGAAGAAATTTCTACATCAACCCCTATTACATTTTCTTCTACCCATTTGATAAAAACATCTTTGTAAGCATGATCTGCTAGAATTTTCTTCTTTAGGATAAATATCTCTTTAGATATAGAAGTAAAATTATAAGGTTTTAGAAAATTAGTCCCAACTTTACTATGGAGTCCAACCAATCAGTGTCCATTTCCTGAAAAAATAATAAACACTACCCCAGTTAGGAAAACATTTCGGCAGATTGCGCCATTGCCCCCTAACTCGTAATTGCCACAAGAGAGCATCTACAATAGTCCTTAATTCATATTTTCCTTTTTGTTTCGGGGGTAAAATATTTTGTATAACTTCCCACAGCTGGGTAGTGAGTGGGGTGTAACTCGACTACATAAACATTGTTTTTTTTGATCAATTACAAAGTTTAACCCGAATGATGCATTGGACTTTTAAGAGAAAATCATAAGTGGTTAGATGACTGTTAGTTAAGGTTTGCATCAAATTTCTATTGAATCATTCGGGTTAAACTACCCAGCTATTTTTAAGGATATTTAACCAGAGCTTATTTTGAAACATGCTCTAATTTATTAAAACAATAAAATGGGATTTTTTATAAACTTATTTTCCTCAAAAAAAGAAGAGGAAGAGGTCAAAATAAGGGCAGAGCATAAGGATTATAAATATTTTGAAAGTGAATTAGAAAGAATAAAGTTATGGTCGTTAGATGATAAAAAAGGAGATGAAGAGTTTTTATTGACTAATAAACAGTTAACCCCCTTTCATTATAGCAGTAGTTATAATCTTCAAGAAAAGAAATTAGAGATTTTATATTCAATGCATTCTGATATTAATATAATTAGAAATGAGTTTATAGAAGCCATCCCTGATTTTCTTATGGGCTATAAAGATATCCCTTCTTATCTATCTTTTTTAAATGTAATTTCATTCTGTGTTTTATTAGAGGTGGATTTAAAATATTTTAAAGATATTTCAGATTTGATTTATAATACTAGTTTAAAAAAAGAACCTCTATTTAGAGATAGTTTATTAATCTTTTTGCTTAATTCAAAATTAGAAAAAATAGGTCCTTCAGATAATGTTTATTTGCCTAATAAAACAAGTTTACTCTCTAAGGCTATAATATCAACTGCTATTGAGGCGGAAGAGAAAATAAATATTTATATACGAAATTGGTATTCTCTGAATAAAGAGACTCCTTGGTATAATTCACATAAGAGACAATGGGGCTATTCTGGTTACTGGTGTTGGGAAGCTGCTGCTGTAGTTAAAATAATGGGTTTAGATGATGCTAATTTTAAAGATCACCCTCATTACCCTTATGATATGGTGCATTGGCAAGGTGCTTAATTCATTATTTACAAATCCTTTTAATCCCTAAGGGATATTAATTCACCGACTTGAGTCGATCATTAAATTATTGCCCATAGATACCCCGTACCCTTGGGTCGGGGTTGGTTCATTTTTTTAGGAAGATTTAGAAAAAACGTATGATGATATAAAAAAAGCCGAAACAAAATTTATTTTGGCTTTGTTTATCAATTTTAAGATAAATCACCACATGGATTTCCTAGTAAATTTAGTATAAATTACTAAGCGACTTTTCTATAGTAATTGATTTAAATTTCTAATTCTTTTTCAGTAGGAGTTTTGTAGTCAATTGAGGGTAGTAGAGATAAAGTTTGGAGTATTAAACACACTGATTTTAAATTTGAGACTCAATATAAATCTTTAGAAGAAGCGATTAGTTTAGCTAAGGCAGGTAAGCAAAAATCTATTGACCGTTTAAAACTATACTTAGATAAAGAATAATACAAAGGACATTCAGATAATGGTTGGTATGATAACCATAAAGGTGAAATCAATGTGAAAAAGTAACCATAGAAAATTACACAAACCATGTAATAAAGTTAAATACTACTAGTATCCATCTAATAAATACTAGAAAAATGAGTTTAAACCAATTGAAATCTGAATATGCTAAGCCTTTAGATAACTATGATGAGGTTAGGACTACTAACCTTATTGATGAGTTGATTAATCAAAAAAACTGATGAAGTGCACAGCCAATATGCTGTGGTGATAATAACGTTTTGTGCCATGTTCTCCATTTGTACAATTAGGATAGATAGGATGAAATTATTGAATTAATTGACTAGTTGATTGAGAAGCTATTTCTTTTTAAGCAATAGCCTTTTATTAATATAGAATTCTCTTCAAAGGTCTCGAGGAAAAACTTGTTATATACAAACGCCTTTTAGAGTCTGTCAGATGATTGATTTTTATGGTGAATAATTACAGGTTTTCTCAGGTGAAGTTTCATTTTACAGATTGATTGGTAATATTTGGGCTTTAGTAATTTTAAACATGGAATATGATTATAAGCCCATCCATTTTAGCGGCTGATTTTGCCAATTTGCAACGTGATACTGTTTTGTTAAACAGTAGTAAGGCCGATTACATTCATATAGATCTAATGGATGGTGTATTTGTTCCTAATATTTCTTTTGGGTTCCCGGTTACCAATGCTATCAACAAACATGCAACTAAGCCACTGGATTTTCATCTAATGTTGGAAAACCCAGACCCTTATTTAAATTCATGTAAAGATTCAGGAGCTGATTACATTTCTGTGCATTATGAAGCATGCAGACACTTACATAGTACAGTTGCTCAAATTAAAGTCCTAGATTGTAAGGCAGGTGTTGCAATAAATCCCCATACAAACGTTTCATTATTAGAGGATATTATTAAAGAAATTAATTTGGTACTGATCATGTCTGTAAATCCAGGTTTTGGTGGGCAAAAGTTTATTGAGAGAACTTATCAGAAAGTTTCTCAAACTAAAGAATTAATCTTAAAACACAATTCCAATGCATTAATAGAGGTGGATGGAGGGGTCAACCTTTCCAATGCCCCAAAGTTGAAAACTGCGGGTGCAGATATGTTGGTTGCTGGAAGCTTTGTTTTCAATTCCAATGACCCTGTAGAAACCATTGAAAACCTTAAAGCTGTCTAAGAGATCCTATGGTGAAATACAGTCCCTTATTTTTTATAGTTCTTTTTCTTTTTTCTTTTAATACAATAGCTCAAAAAGGAAATTCTTTCCTTTATGGAAAAATAACAGATCCGCAAGGCAATGAACTAGCTGGAGCTAATGTATATAGTTCTAACTTAAGATATGGGACTACGGCAGATGCTTCAGGTAATTTTCGTTTACAATTGCCAGCTGGAAAGAGGTTTTTTATTAAAATTTCTCACATTGGTTTTATCGCATTAGAAAAACAGGTTAAGCTTGCAAAAGACCAGCAGTTAGAATTAAACCTAGTGTTGGAAACCAATGCTAACTTTCTTAAAGCATTAGAAATTACTGCAGATAAAGAAGAGCTAAGGGATGAAGCGGGGATCATTGAAATAGACCCATTGACTGTTAAGTCTTTACCTTCTGCATTTCAAGATTTCAATAAAATATTAGTAACACTACCTGGTGTTTATAGTAACAGTGAGTTATCATCCACTTATTCTGTGCGTGGAGGGAATTTTGATGAAAACCTAGTGTATGTAAACGATATCCCTATATATCGCTCTTTTTTAGCAAATACTGGTAGACAAGAAGGACTTAGTTTTGTTAATCCAGATCTAGTAGGGAATATAGTTTTCTCAGCAGGAGGGTGGCAACCTAAATACGGTGATGCCCTATCATCTGTACTATCTATTCAATATAAAAAACCTACTGATTTTGGAGGTTCTGTGAGCCTAGGCTTACTAGGTGGATCAGCACATATAGAGGGGAGTAGTAAGAATGAAAGAGTAACTTATGTCGCTGGTCTGAGGCATAAAGATAGTCGGTACTTATTAGGTACTTTGGAGACTAATGGTCAGTTTTTACCCAGATTTACAGATTTTCAATCTTTTGTGAATTTTGACCTGTCAAAGAAAAGTAGTGATAGGGTTAAGAAAACAGAGCTAGGGTGGTTATTTGGGTATTCACGCAATAGGTATTTGACATTACCAGAAACACAAGAGACAGATTTTGGTAACCTATCCGCCAGCTTTAGGTTTTTAGTAGCATTTGAAGGCAGGGAATCACTCAATTATGATACCTACCAAACAGGGCTTAAGTTAAGCCATAGTTTTAGTGATAAGGTAAGATCTCACTTGGTGGTTTCAGGAGTATATACTACAGAGAGAGAATTCTTCGAAGTAGAAGGTGCCTTTAGACTTTGTGACGTAAATAACAATCCAGGAGCTTCTGCATTTAACCAATGTGCCACTATTAGGGCTATTGGTTCAAGTTATGAATTTGGCAGAAATACATTGGAAGCAAACTTGGTAAATGTAGAAAATAGGAATGAAGTATTTCTTGGGGAAAGAGTTACTCTTGAGTTTGGAGCAGGTATCCAAAACAACAGGATTGATGATGTGTTAAGGGAATTCACTTTTCTGGACTCAGCAGGTTTTTCAAATGTGACGGAAAGAACCTTTAATAGCCTAGACCTTAATGTTCAGCAAATTACACACTATAACCAATTGTCATTGCTTACTCGTGATAGTTTACACAGTATTACAGCGGGATACCGTCTTAATTATTGGTCTTTTGGGAAGCAATTGTTATTTAGCCCAAGGTTGCAATATGCCTATCGCCCAAAATGGAAACACAATACAATTTTTAAACTTGCTACAGGAATTTATAATCAACCGCCTTTTTATAGGGAATTGAGAAATAGGGAAGGAGAGATTAACAATGATGTTAAATCGCAGGAATCATGGCATATAATTGGTTCAGTTGACCATGTATTTTCTTGGTGGGGAAGACCTTTTAAATTTTTAGCAGAAGCCTATTATAAACGCGGTGCTAATACAATCCCCTATGAGGTTGATAATGTGCAAATCAGGTATTTTGGAGAGAACAGTGCAACTTCATTTGCTACTGGTGTAGACTTCAGGTTAAATGGAGAGTTTGTAAAAGGAGCAGAGTCATGGTTCAGTTTAGGAATCTTGGCTACAAGGGAAGATATAGAAGGGGATGGGAGAGGATACATTCGCAGGCCTGCTAATCAATTAATTAATCTAGGGATTTATTTTGAAGATCATTTGCCAAATGACCCAACCTGGCGTATTTATTTGAACTTATTATTCGGTAGCGGCCTTCCTATAGGCCCTCCTGGCGATGATGAACTGAGAAGTCAGTTTACGGGTGATGAATACTATCGTGCGGATATAGGGGTGTCTAAAGTAGTTAAACTGACCCAATCAAAGAAATTCTTAAGTTCACTTTGGTTTAGGGCGGAAATACTCAATGTTTTTGCTGCTGATAATACAATTAGTTACCAGTGGATACAAACCTTGAATGGAGGGCAATTTGCCATCCCAAATGCATTATCTGCTAGATTCCCTAACCTAAGGATAACAGCTAAATTTTAAGATTTTAATCCCTAAGAGATATTAATTCCTCTGGCCGGGCAGACTCTTGAGTCGATCATTAAATTATTGCCCATAGATACGCCGTACCCTTGGGTCGGGGTTAGCTCATTAAACCCGAATGATGCATTAGAAATTTGATGCAAACCATAACTAACAGTCATCTAGCCACTTAAATCCTAGTTTCCTACTCACCATAATGGAGACTATGTCTGCGTTGCAAATCAGAATTTAGGCAGCTATCTAGTGTCCGTCCGAATTCTATGGGTTTGAAAATGATTTATGAATATTCTTAGTTTTGATATGAATTTAATAAGGTGGTTATACCCCATTTAATTGACAGGTCTACTGACTAGCTCTGTAATTCAACGATCTTTGGCAAA
>CALGOB010000040.1 GCA_937958005.1 uncultured Cyclobacteriaceae bacterium | reverse complement strand
CCGGTGCAAATTACTGGGTTGGTGTGGAAGGAGGTTTAACCCGAATGATGCAATAGAAATTTGATGCAAACCATAACTAACAGTCATCTAGCCACCTAAATCCTAATTTCCTACTCACCATAATGGAGACTATGTCTGCGTTGCAAATCAGAATTTAAGCAGCTATCTAACAGCCATTTATGATTTTCTCTTAAAAGTCTAATGCATCATTCGGGTTTAATGACAGAGAACGATCAATTAGGCGTCTTTGTATGGATCGTAATTTATTCACCTAAAAATGTAGGCAAATCAAAAAGTGCTATCTTCTTCCTTCCAAAAAAAATTACTGACTTAATAGCTCAGGGCAAAGAGCTAGGTGAAGCAGATGATATTGTATTTGGAAAAGCTAACTCAAAACAAAAAAATGGTGCAGTAGGTTTATTGACTAATAATATCATTGATAGAAAAAAGTTATATGAAGATGCGATCATCCTTGCTTTGATCCCTTTTAATAATGAGCATTTATATGCTCCTTAAAAATAAAGATGAATACTAAACATTATCACGATTGGTTTTGTAAAGATCAAATTTCTTCTACACTCTATTTTTCTGAGTTTGTCAAAGTAATTAATAGATATATGCTTGATAAACTTGAGCCATCAGGAAACAAAGTAACCATAATCTTTCTACTGTGATAATCTCTATTGAAGTTCAACTGTATTTTAGGTGAAATTAGGTCTCATCTACTTTTTTATCCTTAAGTCCATAGGCCGAAGCTACTCCTACTAGGGCTCCCATTAAATGACCTTCAAAGCTTATTCTTTCATTGATAGGAAAGAGGCCATATACCATTCCGCCATAAAAAACTACAACCAAAATAGAAATTAAAATAGATTTCATATCTTTCCTGAAAAAACCAAAGGATATCAAAAATCCACCTAGACCATAAATTAAACCGCTTGCTCCTATGTGATAAAAGTCTCTACCCACAATCCATACAAGAACTCCTGTTAAGAAATAACATTGAAGAAATACTCTCTTTGCTACGTGGTCGTAAAAAAGGTAAATAGCACTTCCCAAAATGATTAGGGGAAGTGTATTGGACATAATATGGCCTATCCCTCCATGAAGTACGGGCATAGTAAGGATTCCTATTAGTCCGCTTGCTGTCCTGGGCCTAACCCCATATACACCAAATTCAAAATTGCCATAATACTCTATCACAAAAACGGCCCACATAATAAACGTGAGCCGTAAAGGGGGTACTATACTTTTATTTAAAAGACTCAAACTATCTCTTAAAATTTAGACGGGTCATTGATCATGTTCAACTCCATCAATTTAGCTTCTTCGTAACTTACTGAAAGATAACCAAGCACTCCTCCAGAAGCCTCTGCTATTTTCTTCGCAAGGTCTTTCAAACTTGCGTGAAATTTAATAGCAAAATTTTTATCTATCTTAGGAAGAATCCTATTTAATCTTTTCAACTCGGCTATTATCATTGGATTACGTTCTTCTGGCTTCAACGGAAATCCCGCTACTAGCTCATTAAACTTGTCCTCAAATGTTTCTCCTATTAATATATAATAATCAACTAATTGCTCACGTGCTCTACTTTGCTTTCCTCTAGCAATTGCAACTGCTTCCTTAGTTTCTGCTTTATCAATATTTCCATCTGCTCCTGCTATCAAAATAGACACTAGCACAGGTGCTTTAAGTAAGATTTCTACTTCTTCTTCCCTTAATTTTTCAAACTCTTTGATCATTATTAGATTGATTATTCTAATTGGCAATTTTGTCTGCCGTGAAATTAGTAAAAAAACTTTATATGATCACATATTTAATGTAATCCTAAAAAATAGAAAACTTCATTATTACAGGAATATGGTCTGAGATATCTTTTGCCTCACTCACTACTCTTGCTTCTAAAGCTTTTATTTTACTACTATTATAAAAAATATAATCCAATTTCCTATCTGGATTTACAGAATTAAATGTAAAATTATTATTTCTATTTGACAAATAGACTGAATCTACAATAGCTCTTTTAATATTTTGACCTTTCATGATGTTGAAAATTGTCTGATCGTCATCCTTTAATTCAGGTGTCGCATTAAAATCACCAAGCAAAATTACGGGATAAGATTTTGATAGCTCATTGTAATTTTCTAAAACTACCAAAGATTGCGCAACTCTAGTTTCTTTATCAAAAGCCTCTAAATGGACATTCATAATTGCTACTTCTCTATCTCCTATTCTTATCTTATTGATTTGAATCAATCTATCCAAATAAAATGCATTATAGTAAAAAGGACTACTCTCAGGCTTAGATAGTGACACTCTTCTATTTTCTAATATTGGATAATTTGATGCAATGGCCTGACCAGATATTATTTTCCCAAAATGAGCACTTATAGGCCAGTAAGGAAATGGCACATATTTTTTATCCCAGTTTATCACGCGACTACCATTATTAAATTTCCCTTCTTTCAAAATAAAGGATAACTGATTCTTATGAAGTGAACGAGCTGCATCAAAGTCTATCTCTTGAAAAGCAATTAAATCAGGCTGTAAATCGCTGATTAAACTCAATAATCTATCTTGATTATTATTAATTAAAGAAGGTTCTACCTCTATCGGCAACCCGTTGGTCATTCCAGAAAGAAAGCCAAGATTATAAGTCATAATACTCAAAGTATCTTTTTCGGCATAAGTATAGGAATATTTAAATATTTTATTATACTGATCCTCGTTTAGATTGGCAGAAGATGCAAATAGAAAAAAAACAACCGATATGATACAACTAGAAATTATTACACCGATAAATATTTTAAAGATAGATTTTATCATATATCTTAGTTCCTTGTAATTTTTATGTGAAAATATTGAATTAATTTTAAAAATGAGTCGTATTACGGATTTGTCTTATTTAGAAATGGTTAGTGACGGTGATAAAGATTTTATCCAACAAGTTGTCGTATCTTTTATTGAAAACAATCAACAAATCATAGAGTCTTTAAAAGAGGAGCAATCAGCTGAGAATTGGGTAAAAATGGGCCAACTGATTCATAAGATCAAACCTTCCCTTGAAATGGTAGGACTGACTCCCATAAAAGACAAAATAATCACAGCTGAGTCAAACTTAAAAAACGAGACTGACATAGAAAATACACTCCCGCTAGTAGATGAAATTATCACTAATTGCCTACAGGCCATAGAGGAATTGAAAGGGGACATTTAATTCTGCATATCAACCATAGATCTTTACCTAGTAAAAGAGGGACAGCATCAAGTAATTGGCCTGTGAAAAAACAATTCTAAACTCTCTCTGCCACTCAAATCATTTTAAATGAGTAAATATCAAATGTCAGTTAATCTGATTTAATTTTCGCAAACTTCAATCTACTAATGTATTTTAACTATTTAAAGCTATGTTATAAACATATCCTAAGAGCATTTTACTTTCTGTTTTAAAATTCCTTTATCTAAGAAAAGTTTTACTTCTAAAAAACACTTTATTTCTGAAAATATCCTGCATTTTATAGTTTATCAACCTATTGCCTCGCAAAAAGCTTAATTAGAGTCTGTTCATAATATACCTTCCGCCTGAGTTTGTGTCTTCACAAACTCACTATACATAGCGGTGAAACGATTGTGGGGACACAATCGTACGCGAGGGACTGACTTTATAGACAGATTCTAATTAGTAAGGTTTGCAATCTCTATCACTTCTTTATTACCCATGTGTTTTGGTTTTGAGTCAAGGATATATAAATCCAAGATAGCACGTACTCTTGCTAGGTATTCTCTGACAAACACTCTAGCGGCTCCTCTGTAGTTAGGGTCTTCTGCCACATAGCAGTTTGCTTCTAAGCCATAATGATTTGCAATATAGGCAGCTCTATATGCATGAAATCTTTGAGTTATGATGGTAATTTTATCTTGCCCAAAGATTGCTTTACTTCGTATTACGGAGTCCAATGTTCTTAAACCGGCATAATCTAGGGTAATTGCCTCATCTGGAATACCAAGCTCCCGTAATGCATCATACATATCTTTAGGCTCATTGTAATATTTTGTTCGGTTATCACCACTTACCAGTATGTGCTTAATCTTTCCTTTTTTATAAAGTTTAGCAGCTGCTAGCACTCTGTTTTTAAAAAACTGATTGGTCCCTCCTCCTACTAAATATTTACTAGTTCCAAGAACTAACCCAATCTCTTTAGAGGGAATTTCATGAGTAGAAGAATAAATTTGTTTTTTTGTTGATTGAACTATCCATATGTTAATTAATAGCAATAATAGAACTATCAACAAGCATAAGTAGAAAAATCGTTTTATAAGCTTTTTCACCTCATTGGGTTTTCTTTCATAAAGTGGTTGATAAGTGATTCAGCATGAGTAGGAATACTTCTATACCATTCAAATCTAAGAGTTTCCTTATCCTCTTCTGAAAGTTGCCAACCAATTCCTCTTTTACGTATATCAGCCAACAAATGATTCATACAAATAGCTGCACTTACAGAAACATTCAAACTTTCTGTAAAGCCACACATTGGAATAGTCACCAATTGATCAGCATTTTCTCTAGCATAATTACTGATACCTGTATATTCCGTCCCCATTACTAGGGCTGTTTTCTTATTGATTTCTAAATCTTGTATTGGAATACTTTGACTACTTACATCAGTTGCAACAATTTGATATCCGTTTGCCCTTAGTTCGCGGAAACATTTTTCAGTACTGTTTTCAAGTTCTTTTGAATACTGTTTAATAGTCATCCATTTTAAAGCACCTCTTAGCACATAGGGATTTGGCTGATATTCATTAG
This sequence comes from uncultured Cyclobacteriaceae bacterium, assembly GCA_937958005.1. Lineage (GTDB taxonomy): Bacteria > Bacteroidota > Bacteroidia > Cytophagales > Cyclobacteriaceae > JANSWY01. The sequence continues at coordinate 152,401 of CALGOB010000040.1, read as the reverse complement.
TTACTTCTACCACATGAATATCTTGAACACCCAAACATTCTGCTGTCCTAATCACAGCACTTGCATTGTGAGGCTTATATATATCTTCCATAACCAAGGTCAGGTACCTTGTTCTTTTGGCGAGTATTTCTTCTATTAATTCTTTTTTATGGGCTGACACATAATCCGCCAAATAATCAGTGAGTTTTCTCCTCTCCGCTAAATTAAATTCTAGGTCACTCATCACTTCCTCCAAACAAACCTAATTGTTCACGATCTTCTTTATCGACTTCTTTTTTGATATTCTTCTTAAGGTCTTCTAAGGAAGGAATACTTGTTTCTTCGTTTTTAGGTTCTTCTACTACTTCTTTTTTTATTTCTTCTATTCTTACTATAGATTGGTAAGGAAATTTATTTCCATTTGCCTTCCACCCTTTGACATCTATTAAAGAATGAATATCTACTAAAACTTTCTCATGTTTATTCCCTTTTTCCTTATAGGTTACTTCTGCCTCCAACTGCTCACTATCAGACGCAAACAAGAGTTTACTGCTCTTCGCCTCTGATATAAACTTAAATTTCTTATCGTTAGACGAAGTCTCTATTTTAAATCGTTTTACATAAGACAACTTGCTATCGCCATCATAATACACTGCTGAATAGCTCTTCTCTGCATCTCCATGTTTAAATAAACTATTAATGGTTTTATATTCATAGCGGTTAGTTAGTTCAAAAGAGGTGATCTCGTAATTTCCATCATTATAAAACACAATAATTGTATCTTCAGGCATAAAATTACCTAATAATTCACCCCTCCCATCTCTGTTTAACCTGCCAATGTTTTCATCGTACCAAATATCAACTCCACCTAAGGTAGAAACACCTGCACTTTTAAATACCACTTTTCTTACTGGATACCTACTGAGTATATTACCCCCAGCACTTCTTCCTTTGATATCAATATCTGCAAAATCGAAATCAAAATTCTTTTTCCTAGCGGAAGATGCGGCAGTTAGAAAAACTGAAACAACTTCGGCTTCCCCATTCTGATTAGCTGTAAAATATAAAACTTTAGATTTCTTATCTCCTTTCGTTAAATCATACTCTTTATCTCTGGTGATGGAAAGAACATTAAACCTTTTGATCATTGACCTACCAGTTTTACCATCTAGGTAAATAAGATTATAGACCATTCTCTCATCGTTTTTCTTAAAAACTCCTACATGGATAATATTCTTGCCTACGAATACCTTATCCTGAATTCTGGAAACAATGCATTTTCCATCTTTTCTAAAAACAATGATGTCATCTATGTCAGAGCAATCAGATACAAATTCATCCTTTTTGAGGCCATATCCAATAAAACCTTCTTCTCTGTTTACGTATAATTTAGCATTATTAGCAGCCACAACAGCTGCTTTTATAGATTCAAAACTTGTTATTTCAGTTTTCCTTTCACGGTCTTTCCCATACTTCTCTAAAAGTCTTTCATAGTACCTGATAGAATAATCAATGATATTAGCTAAGTTATGCTCTGTCTCTTTTAACTCTTCTTCTAACCTCTTCATTAGCTCATCAGCTTTGAAGGAATCAAATCGAGAGATTCTTTTAATTTTTATTTCTGTTAACCTAATGATATCTTCTTGAACAATTTCTCGGTAAAACTGTGGCTTATAAGGGTCTAAGCCTTTATCAATGGTCTCTAAAACCGCTTCCCAAGTTTCGCATTCTTCAATATCCCTATAGATTCTATTTTCTATGAATATTTTTTCTAAAGATGAAAACAATATTTTTTCAAGTAACTCATTTTTCTTTATTTCAAGTTCTTGTCTTAGCAAGTCTACTGTTTGATCAGTATTATGCTTTAAGATTTCTGTGACATTTGAAAATTTAGGCTTGTCATCTACAATAATACAGGCATTTGGTGAGATAGAAACTTCACAATCAGTGAATGCATACAAAGCATCTATGGTGATATCTGGTGACTGCCCAGGTGTCAATGAAACCAAAATCTCAATATCCTTAGCTGTATTATCAACTACCTTCTTTATCTTAATCTTCCCTTTATCATTCGCTTTGATGATTGAATCTATTAATCCAGTAGTAGTTGTTGAATAGGGTATTTCTAATATTTTAAGTGTCTTATTATCCACTTCCTCAATTTTAGCCCTAACTCTTACTTTACCCCCTCTATGTCCGTCATTATAATCAGACACATCTATTTTTCCCCCTGTCATAAAATCAGGAAAAACCTGAAAGCTCTTTCCTTGTAAATGCCTGATAGATGCTTTAATTAACTCACAGAAATTATGAGGTAAAAGCTTGGTACTCAAACCAACTGCAATTCCTTCAACTCCCTGTGCCAATAATAAAGGAAACTTAACAGGAAAAGTGATTGGTTCTTTCTTTCTCCCATCATAAGAAAGCTGCCATTTTGTAGTCTGCGGGTTATAAAGTATTTCTAGTGCAAATTTAGACAAACGAGCTTCTATGTATCTTGGAGCAGCAGCACCATCTCCTGTTCTTGAATCTCCCCAATTTCCTTGCATATCTATGAGCAAGTCTTTCTGCCCTACGTTTACAATGGCATCGGAAATAGAAGCATCACCATGAGGGTGATACTGCATGGTACTACCTATGATATTTGCTACTTTATTGTAACGTCCATCATCCATTTCTTTCATAGCATGCAAAATTCTTCTCTGAACAGGTTTTAACCCATCCTGAATAGCTGGTACTGCACGTTCTAGGATTACATAGGAAGCATAATCCAAAAACCAGTTTTCGTACATGCCAGATACTGGAATGATATCTTGTATTTGATCGTTTTCGTTCCCGTTATTCAATTCATCCATAAGGAGCTATCCTTTGTTAATTTATAGGTTAATCTCCGAGATTCCCGTTTTGCATAATTATGCAACTCTCAAAGACTCATTCTTGATATTTCTATTTACAATTCTTAAACACTCAACAATACTTGAAATGTTGTATCTACTTTTCTGAATATTATGGGTGTATATTTAATGCGATAGTCAATCTTGTTTTTCTCGATACTCAGTCATCATAAGCTCATGATCTTTTTCATATCATTATCTGATATATTAAGGATCCCTGGTGTAACTAATCTTGGTATTAGTTCCCGCCATTCATTGTTCAACTTAAATATTTTCTTAAACATGGTCAATGCCTTTTTCATTTCTCCTTGATTTGCAAGGTTAACAGCGTGCCAGTACTGCATTTCTAGATTATTCGGGAACATTTCTTCTGCAGTCGCATATGCCTTACTGGCTTTTGCATAATCTCCTGCTTCTACTGCAAGGTCTCCAGAATTCATAAAATCATAGGCAGTCTTCACTCTTAACAACCTCCTTAATTCTTTCAATGGTTCGCTTGAATCGTCTACCCTGAGATCAACGAGCCTATCTACCCAACTCATACCAGTTGGCTTTCCAGACACTACTAATAGTGCTGCTGATTGTTTTCCCCTAATGTCTCCTCCTTCTTTTTGAGCCGCTTCCAAGGAAGCTAGCATTCTTTCTGCAAGAGTACCTTTGGTTTCTTCAAAGGCCTTCGCCATTGCTGGCCAAACGGTGTTGGTTTTCATTAGGTTAGCTTGTACACTGTAATATTTACCTGCAATATTACCTGCATACTTTATATTTTTACTCCCCGTATGAGATGCTGATTTACCTGAAGCATCTATCACCCCTACCTGTCTAAATGCCTCGCCTTCATCACTTGCAATTAATGCTGTTAAAGTTTCTTTTGCGCTTAACCCTGTTTTTAACAGAGCCAACCCTTGAGGGCCAAATGCGGGATTAGAGAAGGACTGGGTAGCAACAGCACCTACACCTGCTTCCGCCCAAGCAACTACGGTCCCTACAGAAAACCAATGTGACTGAACCGCCACGCCGATATCTCCAGTAACTGAATCATATGCCACAATAGAATAGGTATGTGCAAAAGGTTTTTCTCTATTGTATTGAGCTAAGCTCAGGAAAGGTATAAGGATCAAGGAGAGCCCAGTTAATATTTTCTTCATGATTTTAATTGTAAATAAATTCTATAATCAGGCTATTGCTTCTTGTTCCAAGTCTTTTTCAACCCTCAATTTTTCAATAATAAATTGCTGTCTATCTGGGGTATTCTTTCCCATATAAAACTTAAGTAAATCAGCAATTTTTGTGTCTTTGTTCAAAATAATAGGTTCTAGCTTAATGTCTTCACCTATAAATCCGCCAAATTCATTAGGAGAAATCTCACCTAGTCCTTTAAATCTTGTTATTTCAGGTTTGCCCCCTAGCTTGTTTATTGCTGCTTGCTTCTCCTTCTCATCATAGCAATAAATGGTTTCTTTTTTATTCCTTACCCTAAACAATGGGGTTTCTAATATATAGAGATGTCCATTCCTAACTAAATCAGGGAAAAACTGCAGAAAATAGGTAAGTAATAGCAGTCTGATGTGCATCCCATCTACATCTGCATCAGTTGCAACTACTATTTTACGGTATCTTAAGGTTTCAAGCCCATCCTCAATATTCAAAGCATGCTGTAACAAGTTAAATTCTTCATTTTCATACACTACTTTCTTGGTATGCCCATAACAGTTGAATGGTTTCCCTCTCAAACTAAAAACTGCTTGTGTTTGTACATCTCTTGATTTAGTGATAGAACCTGAGGCACTATCCCCTTCCGTGATGAAAAGCATCGTATTATTTTTCTTATCCTCGTCCCCTTTTTTGTCATCAAAATGAATTCTGCAGTCTCTCAGTTTTTTATTGTGAAGATTGGCTTTTTTTGCCCTATCATTGGCTAGCTTCTTGATCCCCGCTATTTCTTTTCTCTCACGTTCAGATTGCAAGATTCTTTTTTGCAAAGCTTCCGCCGTATCAGGATTTTTATGTAGAAAATCATCTAATGATTTCTTGACAAAATCATTTAAGAATGTCCGCATAGTGGGTCCTTCAGGCCCTACACTTTGAGATCCTAGTTTTGTTTTAGTCTGTGACTCAAAAACAGGTTCTTGAACCCTAACAGCAATAGCCCCTACAATACTTGCCCTGATATCTGCCGCATCAAAATCTTTTTTGTAAAAATCTCTAAGAGTTTTTACGACTGATTCTCTAAAAGCTGCAAGATGGGTTCCCCCTTGAGTGGTATATTGTCCATTTACAAACGAATAATACTCTTCTCCATATTGATTATTATGAGAAATTGCCACTTCTATATCCTCACCTTTCAAATGAATAATAGGATACCGAAGTGATTCCTCATCGGTCTTTCTTTTCAAAAGATCTAATAACCCATTAGCAGAATGATATTTCTTTCCATTGAAATTGATACTCAATCCAGCATTTAGAAAAGCATAGTTCCAAATTAAATTATCTAAATATTCTGGAATGAAATGATAGTTTTTAAAAACCGAATTATCCGGTTCAAAAGTTATTTTAGTTCCATTTCTTTCGTCTGATTTCGTGATTTTAGCATCATTCGTGATTTCTCCTTGATTAAACTCTGCAAGTTTTGTTTCTCCGTCTCTAAAAGATTGAACCTTAAAGTAAGTTGAAAGTGCATTTACTGCTTTTGTACCAACGCCATTTAACCCTACAGATTTTTGAAATGCTCCAGAATCATACTTTCCACCAGTATTAATTTTCGAGACACAATCAACAACCTTACCCAAAGGAATTCCTCTTCCATAATCTCGAACTACTACCCTTTGATCAGATACTTTCACTACAATTTGCTTCCCAAAGCCCATCATGTGTTCATCAATGCTATTATCCATGACTTCTTTCACCAGCACATATATACCATCGTCCATGGCAGCCCCATCCCCTAGCTTACCAATATACATACCTGGCCTTAACCTGATATGTTGTTTCCAATCTAGGGACTTGATACTGTCTTCGGTATAATTTGCTATATTCTCTGCCATATTGTAGTGTTACTCTCTTTGAAAAGAATAGGTATAATATAATTTCTCAACCTGAAATTTATCTTTTTTTTATGGATTTTAAATGATTTTCATCAACTTCTTATTCTTCATTACTTTTAGTATTTATTGAATAAGTCATTTATAAAAATCTGATTTTCAAATATTTGTATTCAGATAAAAAAACTAAAATTTTTAGTATAATTCTATTTTATAAGATCAGCTAGTTTCTATTTCTTTAGTAAAAAGCACCTTTATTAAGACGGCAATCCAACCTATTACCAAAATGGGGCCTAAATAAACCAAATAGAAATAGCTAGATGGGTTAATACTATCTGCATTATTAATGATTCCAATGTAGGCCACTATGAAAATCAAGTAAAAATTAAACATTATAGGTACAGATAAAAACCAACTTCGGAGTGATTCAGCCTTAGCGGTAGATGCTTTTCTTTTTTTGAATAAGACAGATAAAACCGAAAACAAAAAATTCACTAAACTAAAAAGAGCCAATGCCCCATAAAAAAAAGTTTCTTTACTTGTTTCTAAACCGGAAACGTGCAATGCAGTTATTTTAGGTAAATAAGCATAAATAGTTAAAAGAACGATTAGAAATATAATCAATGAAAGTAGTTTGACAACTTTGAGTACCTTATCCATGAAGTATTATTTGTAAGAAGGGACAAAGTTAACGCAAGAACCAAATGAGTTTTTCATTGTTTATGATTTATTTTGTAGAATCACATGAGAAAATTAAAACAAGCAAATATATTTCTAATAATCGCCCTCCTGCTAATAGGATCGCTAGGGTGTCGCCCTGACCTTCCTACATTGGAAGATTTTGATTATCAAAGTTGGGTTAGTGACCAGAAAGGTTGTAATGGGGAAAGGGTTACTCAACTTAATAGCATTAAAGATCAAAGAGGATTATTACTTGAAAGAACGCAAAATGAAATTCAACAATTATTAGGTCAACCTGATGAGCATGAATTACATGAACGCACTAGGAAATTTTTCTATTACTATTTAGAACCATCCAATAAATGCAACGAGGACATCAAAGATTCCGGTAGAATTCTACAAATTCGATTTAGCGCAATGGGAATTTCAAATGAGATTTTTATTAAAAACGAATGATTTATTAGTCTACAACACTCTTATTTCAAAACCTCGTTTTAATAAACAAACCTCTTTTCACCAGAATAGGTCGTAATGCTAATTATATATTTCTATGGAATAACCATAATTTCTAAAACCTTCCATACAACTGTTATTTTTTAGCCCCCATGCAACCTTGTCATCTGTTCTGTAGTCAACTTATTAGATGAATTGGCTTATACTCTATCATCTTGTAACTCCATTATAGGTTAATTACTTAATAAACTCAAAATAATTATGAAACACCATACTCAAAAAACAGTTTTAATTATCGTAATTGCACTATTTGCTTGCAATTTATCCTTAGCTCAGAAAAGTAAAGATAAAGTCAAAGAGTTCCACATGGATGAGAACTATGAGATAGGTAAGAATGGCTCCTTACATCTTAATGTGTCCGACGCAAAAGTAAATATAATAGGAAGCAATAGATCCGATGCCCATGTAAAAATAGATAGAAAAGAAGTAATTAGGGAATTTCATTCTAGTTCAAGAGAATTTGAAATGGATATAAAAACCAAAGGAGATGATCTATATGTTGAAGAATATAAAAAAGGTTCTATCAGCATAAAAATTGCAGGGTATCATAAACTTGATTATTCCATATTAGTTGAACTGCCTCAAGGAGTCTCGTTAATCGCTAAAAGTGATGACAGTTTTTATTTTATAGAAAACGTAAATGGAATCATTGAAGTAAATTTAGATGATGGTGATATTGACTTAAAAAATTGCAATGGTTCTTCATTTGATTTCAATTTAGATGATGGTAATCTATTAATGGATGGTGGAAAGGGTAAACTATATGCAAAAATGGATGATGGAAGTGTTTATAATGAACCAACCCCGACCCAAGGGTACGGGGTATCTATGGGCAATAATTTAATGATCGACTCAAGAGTCGGGGTGCCCGGCCAGGGGAATTAATATCCCTTAGGGATTAAAAATGGGTCTTTTAATGAGGTAGAAGTTAGTTCCGACGATGGTAAAATATCATTAGAAACCACTTTAGAAAATAATGGAAATTATACAATCAGTGGAGATGATGCCAATATAGAGTTTCGAGTTACTTCGGGCGGAGGAAAATTCATCATTAATAAAGATGGTACAACAATAAGAACAACCAGTGATTTTCAAACTATTACCAAAAGAGAAAACAAAGCAGAATATCAACTTCCAGGTGGGAATGCCCATATTAGGTTAAGAACTGATGAAGGTAGGATAAAGCTAGATAAAGCCTATTAATCAATGTTACTTTGAAGATCTAGGGATTACAGAAAATTAAAGTATTTCCCTACTTCTTCTCTATGATTTCTACCCACAGGGATTTCTCTTTCTCCAATAAATAGCTTATTTCCTTCAACAGCATCTACTTTTTCAATATTTACTGCAAATGACCGATGAGTCCTTATTAAATCAGCTAAATCAATCTTATCAAAGAGATTACTTAAAGTACTAGCTAGTAAATAACCCTTAGTAGCAGTATTTAATTTAACATAATTCCCATCCGCTTCTAAAAACTGAATGTCATTAAGGAATACTCGTTCAAAGCGAAACTTATCTTTCACAAAGATTCTATCCTCTTTGAAGAAATGACCTGAAATTGGCAAGTCAGAATCAGTAGTACCTTCGTTATATAAAGCTACTTGCATAGTGATCAGCAAATCATTTGTATCAAATGGTTTAACCAAATAACCCGATGGGTTTGTAACTTTAGCCCTGTCTATGATAGACTGATCCGTCATAGAAGAGGTGAAAATAAAAGGTAAACTGGTCTTCTCTTTTAAATAATCACCAATATCTATTCCATCTTTATCACCAATAATGATAATATCCAGTAAGGCAATATCAATTTGATTTTGCTCAATGGCAAGAATAGCATCTTCATAATTAGTGACGACAGCTACAATTTCACAGCCCACATCTTCAAGTTCCATCTCTAATACTTTAGAATAAAGAGGCTCATCTTCAACAATTAGGACTTTAATTCCTGATAACATCTACCAAATTTACTCTATAGAATTTATTTCATCTAATACTACCTCAGTTAAATGATTGGTCATCCTACTAATAATGGGGTCAAAACCATCATATCTTGATTGATCAATCTGATCATTCTCCCAAGATGCAAAGGCAAGCAGTCTAGATGGTGCATATTTACAAGAGCCAAGCAATAAGCCATAATTATCATCTGACGGATCAGGTGCAAAAAGCATTCCGGTGACAGATTCAAAAATAAATGTTTTTCCTGTAGTCTGTGTAGTTACTTCTATTACCATAACAGCATCTAAACCTAACTCCTTAGATAAGACCCCCATTTGATGTACGATCTCATCTGAGTTCTCACCTGAATACGTTGTGTATAATGTCTTGTAGTTAGAAGGGCTTGCAAAGGAATCTGTATTTCTATCAAAATATTCCCCAAAACGCTTCGCTTCTGGCATTCCAGAATAATTAATAGAAAAGTTTCTATAGAGGAATTTCTTATCTTCGTCATCTAAATACAAATCAGGAGTAAGCAACTTAATTCCCATTTCTTTCATCCCTTTTTTTATACTTGGTAGGGCTGCTTTTAAAATTCCAGCTGTAAGTTGGTTTTCATTCTCAGCATGTCGATAGGTTGCTCCACCTCTTCTCCCCTTTCTAAAAGCTTCATCTTTTATATAGATTGACAAAAGCCCTATTTTCTCCAGTTTAGGTAATTCCTCTATTCCAATACGTCCTTTATTGAGCAGTTTTATTAAATCCTTATTGATTGTACTGTATAGAAAGGTATCTTTAAAATACTTTTTAATGGGGATATTACCGAGGTCTTCCAAATTCTTTTGTCCTATTGCTACATGACATATCAAAGCAAGACTCAGTGAAAAAAATATTTTTTTCATTTTAAATGAAGGTTATAAAGTGTGTTAATATTTTATATTCCTTCCAGAGCTAGTAATAATATTCAGCAAATTATCATTAAATTCCTTTTCATCCAATAATTCTTCAATATTCATATGCATTCTATATCTCCAATAATGTTGAGGGTTAGCGGGCACATTGATTCTCTCTTCGTTGGGATCTTCTCTTCTCAGTTTACTATCCATTGCCAGTAAATCCTGTAGTGGGAATATTGCCCACATACTTGGCGAGTACAAGTGCTGGTTAATTACTTCTTTAGCTACCCAAGGCTCACAAAAAGTAGGTGCTTTTTCATCATGCCCTAAAACATTTTGAAAGAATCTTTGGGTTCTTTCAGTGTCTTCTTCCCACCAGCCTCTTAAAGTAGACATGTCATGACTGGAAGTACTACAAACTGACAAATAAGGGGTATCATTAGGGTGCCAGAACTCTTTAGAAGAATCATTTGGCATTCTCTGGATAGCTAAACTGAGAATCTTTAACTCATCCATAACACCAGGAACACAATCCGGAACCATTCCTAAATCTTCGCCACAGATTAGCATATCAGTAGCAGATTTTAAAGCCGGTAACTTTTGTAACGCTTTTTCCTGCCAAAAATCATTATGCCGCTTATAAAAATAATCATTGTATAACTGGTTCAAATTATACTTGGTATATTCATCCAGTCCATTATATGAATAAGTACTCTGAAAAGCTATTCTTGGATTAAATGCACTCCCATTAGATTCTGGGGATTCCAGAAAGATAACTTCTACTAGTAAGTCAAAAAGTCCAATTTTTAAAAACTCGTGATGTCCTTTATTCTCAGGGTACTGTGAATTCAAATCTTCAATATACTTTTTTACTTTTTTCTGCGTATTAAATTCTTTTTTAAATTCATATGTATCCCCATATAGCTGGTTTAAAAAAGTCTCTTTCACATAATCAACATGATCATAAAATAATTCTTTTAACAAATAATCCTTTACAAATGGCTTACAAAACCTATCATAATCAAAAGCAATTCCCCTTCTCTTCAATTCTTCGACACTAAACGGCAAAGAAGGGTTGAAATGACCTAGCAATCCATCTACAGCATGAATTGGAATCTCCCAAATCCTAAAAAAACCAAGGATATGGTCTATTCTAAAGACATCAAAATAATCCGCCATTTTTTGTAGTCTCAACTGCCACCATTGATAGCCATCTTGTGACATCTTATCCCAATTGTAAGTTGGAAATCCCCAATTCTGCCCTGTAATAGAGAAATCATCTGGAGGTGCACCCGCTTGGCTATCCATATGATAAAATTCAGGCTTTAACCATGCATCCGCACTGTTTCTATAGATTCCAATGGGAATATCTCCTTTCAGAACCACTCCATGCTTTCTAGCATATTTGGTGGCTTCTTTTAATTGCTTGTCTAAATTATATTGAAGAAAATAATAGTAACCAACCTCCTTGTATTGTTTGCTTTTTTTGCTTGTATATTGATCTAGTTCTTTTTTCGTGATTTTTTGATAAGCCTTCCACCTCTTAAAATCTGATGTCCCATTTAAATCCCTCAAATGACAAAACATTGCGTAAGCAGGAAGCCATTCTGTATTCTTCTGATAAAATGACTCAAACTCTTTGGTAGAAAGTACTTTTAATCCTTCGGCTTCATATAACTCATGAGTGTATTCACTCTTAAGTTGCATAACTTGCTCATAGTCCATGGTAGAAAGACTATTCAACTCTTCTTTTCTCTTTTTAAAATGAGCGATCTTTTTTTGATCATTTAACTTTCCAGCCTCCCATACATTGAGATACATAGGATGTAATGCATGCACTGAGATAGCGGCATAGGGGTAGGAATCTACCCAAGTATTGGTAGCTACCGTGTCATTAACAGGGAGGATTTGAATCAATTTCAACCCTGTTTTCACTGCCCAATCAACTAGGGGTTTAATATCTGAGAATTCCCCTACGCCAGTACTTTGTTTAGACCTAATAGAAAATACAGGAATTGCTAATCCAGCCCCACGCCAATCATTATATGGAAACCTTGCATTTTCATCCATAATTACTGAATTCTCCTTATTTTCAGCAAGTGAATTTATATTAAGTAGTCTGTTGCCATCTAGTTCCCACCTGGTGCTCTCAACTTCCCCATTCAACAATACATACTTATAATAAGAGGGTATATCTGAAGGGTTCAACTCAAGATTAATAGACCATTGGTTTTGATTTACTCTTTGAAGTGGTATTACCTTATTAAGATCCCAATTTCCCAATCCTTCAGATTCACCAATTAACCCAATGGTATGGTTATCAGGAATCCCAAGTGTTCTCAGGTTAAATTGGTATTTTTTGATCTTATTTAGCTTTTTGTTTTTAGGCTTAACAGTTGCAATCAACCCGTTTTGAAAAGGCGAAGTCAATAGGGAGTTTTGATCATTATTGTGTGATCGCCATGCATCTCTGATAGTTATTGCTGGGTGATCATTCTTTTGCCAAGATAGAACTCTATTTTCCCCAAACTCTAGTTCATAAGTTTTATGATTATCATCATAAGTCAAAAACTTATATTCAATGCTACCTGAATTTACAGGAAATAAGATTTCCTTTGACCAGGTTCCTCCTCCCATGAATTCTAAACTGATTGCATTATCTAAATCCCAATCCCCCAGCTCATTTCCAGAACCAGTTACCATTACTTTCTGTCCCCAAAATGTATGGTAATCAATATTAAATTTAATCTTCATTACAAAACTAAATACTTTCTATTATGACTGAATTTTCAGTTCATCTTTATCATCAACCAAAAAAACGGATATGGCAGCAATCAAAAAACAAACCCCACCTATTACTAAAGAGTAAATTGCTTCTGAATCAAATATTCTTTTAACAATGGATCCTCCAATCAACGCATTGATTATTTGAGGGATTACTATAAAAAAATTAAAGATTCCCATATAAATCCCCATTTTTCCAGCAGGAATTGAACCTGCTAATATGGCATAGGGCATTGCCAATATGCTAGCCCAAGCAACTCCTACTCCTACCATTGATAGAAGTAACCACTCTTTAGAAGGCATAAAAAACATTGATATAAGACCTAACCCGCCAAGTGCCAAAGAAATGGCATAAATTTTCTTTCGTCCCATTTGTCTAGCTAACCATGGTAAGAACATTGCGTAAATTGCCGATACAAAGAAATACACACCAGACATTACCCCTACCCAATTACCTGCCTCATTATAGGCAACCGATGAATTATCTGAAATGGGCACCCCCCATATATGTCCGGCAATAGCTCTATGCGTAAATACCCACATAGAGAACAAAGCAAACCAAGAGAAAAATTGAACCACTCCTAATTGCTTCATGGTTTTAGGCATTTCTTTAAAATCAGCAAAAATCTGCAGAACTCCTTTTGTTTTTGCATCAGTTACTTCTCCATGATATTGCTTGTATTCATCTGGAGGGTACTCTTTAACTTTAAAAACTGTCCAAAGAATGGCGCCTATAAAAACAATAGCACCTGCATAAAATGAAAAAACTACGGTATCTGGAATTTGTCCTTCAGGAGCTATATTAGATATTCCAAACCAATTAGTCATTATGTAAGGAAAAAGAGAACCTACCACAGCGCCGATACCTATCAAAGCTGTCTGTACAGAAAAACCCATAGTTCGCTGATCACCCGGTAACATGTCAGCTACTAGAGCTCTAAAAGGTTCCATTGAAACGTTAATTGAAGCATCCAATATCATTAAAATTCCAGCTCCGATATATAACGGTGGTATTAGGTTAACTAAAACTGGTGCATTTGGCATAAATGCCAAAGCTAAAGAGGCAAAAATGGCTCCTATCAAAAAATAGGATTTCCTTCTGCCCAATTTATTCCAAGTTTGATCTGAATAATGCCCTACCAATGGTTGTACGATCAACCCAGTAATGGGTGCTGCCAACCAAAACCAAGAAAGTTCTTCAACATTGGCTCCCATGGTTTCTAGTATTCTACTCGCATTAGAGTTTTGAAGAGCTAGACCAAATTGAATCCCCAAAAAACCAAAGCTCATATTCCAGATTTGCCAAAATGATAATTTAGGCTTTTCAATATTATCCATCAATTAAAATTTTTAAATCAGAACTGTAAAGTAATTGGAATATTCAAAAAGTTAAAGCCAAGAATTAAATAAAATTTATACAAACGTATGCATTTTTAAAATGCAGATAATTGGTTAAAATTATGTACTAAATAATGGTTTTGTAAGTCACAAATAGAGGATTTAACCCGAATGATGCATAAGAGCCCTATTCTTATTATAAGTCTCTTCATTACAACCACTTAACGCAAGTTTGTTAAATCACCATAGCCATGCTATGTTTCTCTATTAATAAGTATCCGTAATTTTGATCATTATAAGCTAATAACGATTTCTCAAGCATAATTTAGGTTTAATTATGAGATTTTGATAAAAGTAGCTCTTATAGTGAAAATAATCTTATATTTGTTCCTTATGTACGTGATGTTTGCCACGTTTTTTTTACAATTACCACAATAAATAAAATAATGAAATTCAGAGCAGGTGTATTATCAGGGGATGAAGTAACTGAGGTATTTAATTATGCCAATGAGCAAAACTTTGCATTACCCGCAGTAAATGTAATTGGGTCTAACTCTATCAATGCAGTTCTAGAAACCGCTAGAGATGTAAACTCTCCTGTTATCATTCAGTTTTCTAATGGAGGAGCTGTATTTAATGCAGGAAAAGGACTCAGTAATGATGGTCAAAAAGCTGCAGTATTAGGGGCCGTATCAGGAGCTCACCACGTACATAATTTAGCTGAAGCTTATGGAGTGCCTGTAATTTTGCATACAGATCACGCTGCTAAAAAGTTGTTACCTTGGATAGATGGGTTGGTAGATGCTAATGAGAAGCATTTTGAAAAAACAGGCAAATCCCTGTATAGCTCACACATGATCGATTTATCAGAAGAGCCCTTAGAGGAAAATATTGCTACCTCTATGAAATATTTTGAGCGCATGGCTAAAATGAACATGACTCTTGAAATAGAGCTTGGTGTAACTGGAGGGGAGGAAGATGGTGTAGATAATACCGATATAGATAGTTCTAAGCTTTACACTCAACCAGATGAGGTAGCTTATTCTTATGAAAACCTAAAAAAAATCAGTGATAACTTCACAATTGCCGCTGCTTTTGGTAATGTTCATGGTGTATATAAGCCAGGGAATGTTAAACTAACACCTAAAATCCTTAAAAATTCTCAGGACTATATTATTGAGAAATATGGAACTGGTCCTAATCCCGTTAATTTTGTATTCCATGGTGGTTCAGGGTCTTCTACAGAAGAAATCAGAGAAGCAATTGAATATGGTGCTATTAAAATGAATATTGACACGGATATGCAATGGGCTTTTTGGGATGGAATTAGAAATTACTACCAAGCTAAAGAAGGTTATCTTCAAACTCAAATTGGTAGTCCTGATGGTGATGATTCACCAAACAAGAAATTTTATGACCCTAGAGTATGGTTAAGAGAAGGTGAAAAAAGTTTTGTTTCCCGTTTGGCAAAAGCCTTTGAAGACCTGAACTGTATAGGTAAAAACGCCTAAACTATTTTCATAAAACAGACCGTAGGCAATGATTTACTATAAGTCAATTGCCTACGGTTTTTTATTGATCAGATTTATTAAATATGCATCATTTTTCAAAAGTATGCGCATTATTTTTACTGGCATTTACTATTATTCAATGTAAATCACCTATGGAGAAAAAGAAAGAAATAGCCTCAATAGTTAAATCGCCTACTAGTCAAAAACCTGTTATTTATCAGGTAATGACCCGACTGTTTGGCAATACCCAAACAAATAATAAACCGTGGGGTACAATTGTTGAGAATGGTGTTGGCAAATTTGATGATATCAACAAAAAAGCGCTAGTAGAACTAAAAAACATGGGTTTTACTCATATTTGGTACACTGGTGTATTAGAACATGCCTTGCTGACAGACTATACAAACCAAGGACTTCCTCTTGATGATGCAGATGTAGTTAAGGGTAGAGCTGGTTCGCCATATGCAATCAAAGATTATTATGATGTTAACCCTGATCTAGCCAATAATATCAAATTAAGAAAAGAGGAATTCCAATCTCTTGTAAAAAGAACTCATCAAAATGATTTAAAAGTGATCATTGACTTTGTCCCAAACCATGTTGCCCGATCATATCATTCTGATGCTAAACCAGATAATGTAATTGATCTAGGTGAAAATGATAATCAATCTAGACAATTTGATGTCAATAATAATTTTTACTATTTCCCAGGAGAGTCTTTCCACGTTCCTGAAGGGTATCAATCACTAGGAAATCATGATCACCCTACAAAAGATGGTAAATTTGATGAATTTCCTGCTAAGGCTACCGGCAACAATGTATTTAATTCTCGACCTAACATCAACGACTGGTTTGAGACAGTTAAACTAAATTATGGAATAGCCCCTCACAACAACCAACAAAAGCATTTTGATCCTATTCCAGATACTTGGTTAAAAATGAGTGACATTCTGCTTTACTGGGCAGAAAGGGAGGTAGATGGATTCAGATGTGACATGGCTGAAATGGTGCCTAGTGAATTTTGGGCTTTTGCAATCAAAAAAGTTAAAGCGAAATATCCCAATGTAATTTTCATAGCTGAAATTTACAATCCTAGTGCCTACAGAGATTACATAAACTCAGGGTTTGACTATTTATATGATAAAGTTGAATTGTATGATACTTTGAAACATATAGTTCAAGGAACTGCAACTACTGATGACATTTCACAGATTTGGCAAAGGCAAGAAGGGATTGCTAAAAATATGCTCACTTTTTTAGAAAATCATGATGAGCAACGCATTGCCTCACCAGATTTTGCGGGTGACCCTTGGAAAGCAGTTCCTGCAATGGTGCTTAGCGCAACAATGAGTCAAGGTCCTGTAATGGTTTATTTTGGACAGGAAGTTGGGGAACCGGCCAAAGGAGAATCAGGTTTTAGTGGTGATGATGGCAGAACCACTATTTTTGATTATTGGGGAGTTCCAGAGCATCAGAAGTGGATTAATAATGGAAATTTTGATGGTGCACTCTTATCTGATGATCAAAAAAGACTTAGGGGGTTTTATAGAGAAATACTTAATTTATGTAATGATTCAAAAGCAATCAGTAATGGAGGTTTTTTTGACCTGCATTATTTTAATAGGACTTCTGAGTTTCAAGGTTATCCCAATAGTATCTACAGTTATTTAAGGCATTTTGAAGGGGAAGTACTTTTATTCGTTCTCAATTTTAGTGATCATGAACAAGTCTGTAATATAAAAATCCCGGAACATGCCTTTGATGTTATTGGCCTTAATAAAAATGAGATTTTAGTAGAAGATTTTTATAATTGGAATTTGAAATATAAATTATCTGCAAGAAGTTTAATGAATCATAACGAAAAAAGTGAGCTTGCTGTAAATATCAGTGCCAATAGTTATAAAATTTTAAAGTTTAGGTAAAGTCCTGTGTCAAAAAGCATACAGTTGTCTCTGCATAATCATTTAACGAGCTCTGAAAAATAAAATTACAATCGGCAATTTCTGATAGTTACACTACCTTTACAAAACATTAATCTAAAATATTACAATACAATTCTATGAAGAATATTGCTGTTATTGGATCAGGGACTATGGGTAATGGAATAGCCCATGTTTTTGCACAATCAGGGTATCAAGTGAAACTGATTGATATCTCTCAAAACGCTTTGGATAAAGCCTTAGCAACCGTTACCAAAAACCTTGATAGGCAGATAAAAAAAGAATTGATTACCGAAAATGATAAACAAAGTACACTTAGTAATATAAGTACTTCAACATCTATTGAAACTGATGTTAAAGAGATGGACTTAGTAGTAGAAGCTGCTACTGAAAATGTAGATTTAAAACTCAAGATCTTTAGAGATCTAGATAAATTCTGTAAAGAAGGGGCTATTTTAGCAACAAACACCTCCTCTATTTCTATTACTAAAATAGCTGCCGAAACCAATAGACCTGATAAGATTATTGGAATGCATTTTATGAACCCAGTACCTATTATGAAGCTGGTAGAAGTAATAAGGGGTTATGCAACCAGCGATGAAACAACCAACCTAATCATGGAATTGTCTGAAAAATTAGGTAAAGTCCCAGTTGAAGTAAATGACTATCCTGGTTTCATAGCAAACAGAATATTAATGCCAATGATCAATGAAGCTATTTATTCATTGTATGAAGGGGTAGCTGGCGTTTATGAAATAGACACCGTAATGAAACTAGGAATGGCTCACCCAATGGGTCCATTACAGTTAGCAGATTTCATTGGATTAGATGTTTGTTTATCAATCTTAAACGTACTACATGATGGATTTGGCAACCCTAAATATGCTCCTTGTCCTTTACTAGTTAATATGGTGCAAGCTGGATATAAAGGCGTAAAAAGTGGGGAAGGTTTTTATAAGCATACTCCAGGTAGTAAAGAACTAGTGGTTTCAACAAGGTTCCAAAAATAATCACCTAAGGAAACCATAAATAACACCAGTGCTTGAATTGACAATAAGTTAACTCTTTATCAATTCAAGCACTTACTAATAATTCCAATTTCCAAACAACCAATTTCCTTTTGAATTTTCATCGTTACTCTTGAAAAAGTCTTTTACTGCTTTAAATAATTCTTGTTGACTGATCATCCCATCTTTATCAATATCTAACTTAACAAAAGCCTTCGCCGAGTATCTTACCTCTATCCTAAAGGCCATGAAAATATCAATGTATTCCTTCAATGACAATTGATTATCACTATTTTGATCAAAAAAACCAAATAATCCAGTCACTACACTTTTAATATACTTGTTATACTGGTCTTCACTTCCATTAACAATGTATTTATCAGCAAATCTAAGCCAGTCCCTTAAGGAAGCTTTTGAGACATTTCCTTTTTTCATACTTTCTTCTAATCCCCTCCATGGCCTAGCTGAACCATTAATAATAGAATCATACTTTGCAGTCCCAGGCTTAAGCTGCCATAAAATAGCTAAATTCTCCCCTATTCCTAGAAAATCATCTTTTTCAATAAAACCATTTCGGTTGTAATCAAGAATATTAAAGTAATGTGTGAGTTTTTTTTCTTGTAATTCAGTGAGCATCATTTTTACATTTAAGTCGGGCAAATCTCAATGATTCTTTACATTTAATCATTATTCAAATAATGATTTTCGACCAATTAACTATTTTCATGTGCAAAAGCACTACTATTTTCCACTAATAATACAGGAATATAATAGAATAGTATTAAAAACACACTTCTTTTTTAAGTTTAATCTAATGAATAGTTAAAAATATTGCACAACTATAATTTCAAAATCCTTAATTAAAATGCATAAAAAAAGGGGCTAAGCCCCTTTCCTATCTGTAGAATAAATTTCCTATTCTCTTATGATTACTAATCGTCTTGGTTTTAGTTTCCCCCTTTCATTGGCAACACTGATAAAATAAACACCAGCTGCCAAGTCATTTGTTGCAATTGGCACCTCTTTAGTGCCTACTGATAATTCTTGTGTTTTCAATATTTTACCAGTTTGATCTATTAGCCTTAAGTTTGCTTCATTTCTAATTTCCTGATTAAAGACTACTTTCACTAAATCACTTGATGGATTAGGATAAATAGCTACATCCTGCCCTGACAAGAACTGTTCTTCAATTCCTGTCACTACATTTCGTTTAGGGCTTAAATCTAAGAAACCAGATTGAAGAATGGTAGAACTACCATCGTCATTTCCTCTTTGGACATAAACTACAGCCCTCAATCTGTCTGGATGAAAAACACTATTTACCTCCCAAGTCACATTGTAATTACCAATCAAATCCTGGTCATTTAAACTACCAACAAACTCAAACCCTAAAGGATCAGGTAACGATTCTCTTACTACGTTATGAACTGGTCCAGTAAGCGATATATCTACTAACAGTTGATTTAGAAGGTTAGCATCTATTTCTCTTTCTACAATAAAAACTTTAGTGGTCAACTCAACATTATCATCAAAATCAGTCCGAGAAGACACTCCTATCGAGAGTTCTATGCGATCATTGGCATTTGTTTCAATAGAATCTATCGTAATAGACACCAGAGGAGCGCTTAGAGATGAATTACTAAGTGTAGCTACTGACCATCCCGAGATTTCCTCTGCAACATTAATATTCGATTCTTCTGTCACTTCTTTTTGAACCATACCATTAATTACGGCTCTTGGTACTTTATTAATTCCATAGTCTGTACTTAAAGTAGAAGGAGTAATATTATCCCGGTCATTAATAGGATCAACTCTTTGATTAATTGCATCATTATTGAAATCATTAAAATAATTCAACCATAATACATCATCCCTCAATACATTATCTGGATTATCCAAAGTTTGAAAAGTACTATCATTAGCGACCCTACTTAAATCATTTAATAAGGATGAGAAAGTTTCAAGCACTGATACCCTATCTCTATTAAATATTCTAAAATTATCAAAACCAAAACCCTCAGCTTCACTATCAGCATTAGTTGCTAATGCTATCCTAAACCTAACTCTTTCATTACCTTCTCCTAATGACAATACATGAACTGATTCTTTCCATACTCCTTCGCCTGAAGCTTGAGTCCATCCAGAATTCGGATCTATCAATGGATCTATTGAAAAACCACTGATGAAAAACCTATTGTACCAATTAATCCCGGAAGCCTCAGAATTATCTTCACTAACTTCCCCTAATTCAACCCAAGATCTACCATCATCAAAAGAGAATTGGATCACCACTCCATCACTTGTTTCATCAGTTCCTTGATCATCTACAAAATGAATAAATCGATCAAAGCTAATGGTAGGTTTATCAATATTTGACAAATTAAAAGTTGGGGAATACAAAAAACTATTTTCTGATGAGTTATAATTTCCAGACAAGTTAGTTACCCAAGCGTTTGTTCCATCAGCTGCACTATTTATGACTGCACCACTAGGTTGGCCTAATTGCCATGAGGAAGTTCTTGCTGGATCTACCTGATCTTTAAACCGATCGTTAAACAAAACATTATCTGTAAACCATCCATTGGCACCATTTTCAAATCCTTCAAAGAACCCATCGCTATCAACAAAAATAGAATCCAATACATTTATTGTCCTTGTTACTACATTTCTACAACCTGTTACATTAATAACATCTAATGAAGCAGTAACAATTCCCGCATTATCAAAAGCCTCATTTTCATATTCAATGTCTTCGCCAATATCAATTATATCATCTAAACCATTAGCAACATCTTGTAACCTTAAAGTTCTTTCTTCTATCAGTTCTTCTAGAATTCCTGAGTCTTCTCTAAATTCAAACCTTATTTCTTGACCTACAGTTTCTCCAACGAAGGAGAATGAAGGATCTGGCACTGGAAGAATTTGCAGAACAGAATTAAAGTTATTCGAACATCCAGTCGTATTATTTATTAAAGTAAGTCCGTATTCAAACAATTCACTCTCCCTTGGAACTATATCTACTAATAAACTACTATCTGCTCCTACAATAACATCTCCTTCAAAAGACCACCTGTAAGTAAAATCATCTAAACCCAAGCCTCCAGTAAGGTCTACATTGGCACGAAGTATCACAGAATCTTCTTGACAAGCTTTTATAACTTCAACAAAATTTAATCCTTCAAAAACTGGATCTTCAAACTCGAATACTACTGGTAACGGGTTCACTACTATTTCTATAGAAGCAATATTATTACAAAAGGGAGCTACATCTGAAAAGAAATCTAACAATAAAGTATTTGATTCAATAGTAGTTGTTTCTGGGTCATCTACAATTAACAATATAGGATCAATAACTATAACTCCGTCGAATGTAGGTATCAAATTCCCGTTTAATGTATATGCAACATTATTAACCACCGGAATGCCATTGGCAACTGCCTCATAACTCAAAACCTCTCCTTCACAAGCAACTACAGTAGCTGGAGTCCCATTAGAGTTTCTAATGATCAATTCTGGTTGTGGACTAATAGTAATAGAAAATTCCTTCATATCCGCGCAACTATTATCATCTTCAAAAAAGGCTGTGATAACAAAAGATTGTGGGTCACCTATGGCCGTTCCTCCAGTTGACATTGAAACAACCGCAGGATCCATTGTAACTTCTCCAGTGCTAGGGTTATAATCAAACCCATTTATTGTTCCTGTAAAGGTTGTATCTATTGAAGTAATTGTAATGTCTTGTGCAATAATAAAATCATCATCATTTGTTGCTCTAAAAGTTAGTACTCCTGCGTCAAAGCAAAATAGCTGATTACCTTCTCCAAATGATTCATTTGTATCAAGGTTTACCAGGCCTAAATCAGGTTGTGGGTTAACCGTGATGGTAACTTCTCTAGGGGGGCTATCACAAATTGGATTATTCTCCTGAACAACAAAAATTGTAACTGATTGGACAATATCAATATCCAGTGCTGTGTTTACAGCAACTTGTTCAAAGGTAATACTACTCCCGCTAGTAAAAGAAGTTGGATTATCTACCAAAGAAGGATCTTCGGCAAACCAATTATAAACAGAGCCCGGCACAGGGTTTTCTATATCGATAGTAGCAATCTCAACATTATCATTTTGACAAAAGAAATAGCTGTTTGGTTCACTTGGCCCAGCATTTCCTACTACATCTGGTGTTTCAGGAACTTGGAAGACTACTGCTTCTACTGACGTTTCTGCACTTGGGCAACCAGGAAAATCATCATTATCAATATCAACATTACTAATCCGATAAACATAAAAGGTAGTAGTATCATTCATAGTAAGTGAAGGCCCCGCAATTAAGTCTTCATTTGGAAATGCTGTTACTGCAATTGCATCCCCTCTATCTAAGAATGGATCCATATTAGGTTCATCAAACCAAACAATGACATCCCCTAATCCAGCATTTTCCACATTAATTACCACTGGAGTATTTGCGCCATCTTGTCTGCAAATAGGTGCAGGATCTTCTATGTCAGGTATTTCAGTTTCATCCAAAAAGACTAATTCAAATTCAACAGGTAAGCTTTCACTACCACCAAACGGGGGATTAGTTAAAGGATCTATATCACTAACTTGGGTGATAAAATAATCATGTCTACCAGCTACTGATACATTTGCAGGTGTCATTCCTATTCTTTCATCTGCTTCTATTAAATCAGCAAAAGTCAATCTAGCTAAAGAACTTAAAGGATCTGGTGTCACATCAGGCTCAAAGGCCAACTCAATTCTATTACTTACTTGGCCAACATTATTAATATCAGCATAAAGATAGAATGTTGCCCCTTCTTCACCCCTGAAAATATGATCATCTATAACATCTTCTAAACAATGAAAAGCAACTTCTAATTCATTGAGTTCTTCTGGAGCCGGAGGTATTCCAAATAAATTAACACGAATAAGTGTGCCTATACTTTCACATCCATCAAAAAGTGTTGTACTACCAGCTCCTTTTGTACTGATAATATCAGTTGTTTGAGTCAACAAGAAATACCTAACATCATCATTAGATAAACCGACTAATTGCATCTCTGATGCGGTAATTTGAGACCCATTTGCATCTGCGGTTATTATTGGTTGAATTGCCGCTCCACTTGCATCTGAATTAAACCAATTAAAAACCATAGTAGCTGTATCTACGGTAGATTCTGCATTGGTCACAAAATCTCCTCCTAAATAATTACTAGTTGCACTAAAAACATTAGCAGTTGTAATTTCATCTACGCTAAAATTTAATTCAACTGAAGTGGCTAGACCTGTTCCTCCATCAATAAAACCGTCAAAAACTGGTGCTTGTTGATCTCCAAAAACTGTAACTGCAATAAGAGTTGGTGTGCTTTCGCAACCATCAAATAAAGTTATCAAACTCCTATCAGCCTTTCTAGTTACCCAGAAATAGTACGTATCTGGAACATTCTCATCATAACCTCCTCCTGTATTTACTCCTGTCCCTCTACCGACTATATCAGCATTTTGTAGGTTGTTTCTTTCTACTATGAAATTATCTCCTGCATTAAACAAGAAGTCACCATTATCTTCGTACCAAGTGTATATAATCCCCGATTCATCCTCTGTCCTTATAGGTTCAATCTCATCTCCTGGGCAAGTAAAATATTCTGTTGTGAATCCCTCTGCTGTTACTATATCCTCTGGTGCTTCTTTTACATCAATAGTAATCATTCTTAATTCAGTCTCACATCCATCAAACTGAAAAGCACCATTACCTAGACCTGTTGGATAATCAACTTGGCTAAACCATATATTTACAGAATTTGCAGAAGTAGTAGATAAATTGATCAGTCCGGTAGGGTCTGTTAACATAGCAGCTGTTAAAGTACTTGAAGTGAATGGGTTTGTTAAATCTGGATTCCCTGTGCCATCATCTGGGTAAAAGCGATTAACTCCTGTAAACGTATTTGGAAAAGAACCACTAGCTTGATCAATAATAGTTGAAGCATCAATGTTTAAATCTAAAATATTATCCCCTACACAATATTCCAATAAAATGGTACCATCTGCTAGTAGTTGGGTGTTAGTTCTTGAACCTTCTGCTGGATCAGCAGGTGGTGCTGATGATACTCCGTCTACAATAAGGTCAGGCGTATTGTTAGTTCTATAAATAGTTACGTCAATTTCTAAAGCAGGGCTCACACAACCTTCAAAA
The DNA here is from genome assembly GCA_937958005.1 of uncultured Cyclobacteriaceae bacterium. Taxonomy (GTDB): domain Bacteria; phylum Bacteroidota; class Bacteroidia; order Cytophagales; family Cyclobacteriaceae; genus JANSWY01. The sequence goes on along the minus strand of CALGOB010000040.1, from coordinate 127,683 downwards.
ACCGGCGTAGGGCTAAAAGTTTGTGTAACAAAATAATCTGAAGTTAGAAAATCAGCACTAGCAGGAGCTGTTAGACCAAGGTCGCTTCCTGATACATTTCCATCAGAACTTAACTCGTCTGTTAGTCCACTATCAGAAAACCAGCTTACATTCGCACGAGTTCCTAATAAGTTTCGAGCTCTAAAACCGATTGGTATTTCATTATCACAAAATTCAAACTCTACTTGATTGCCCGTAACAAAATTTCTAGTCCCACTTTCATCTAATATAGACCTAAGTGTAGGCCTTTCAGGAGTTCTTACCAATACAAAATCGGCAGTAGCAGTTGCAATACATCCTAATGAAACACCAATTGGATTATCCGCAGGCACTGATGTCACAGTAATTCTATACGTTGCATTTGATTCCCCTATAACTAATCCTAATAAAGGATTAGACACCAAGGTACCAAAATCAATCTCATCATTCATGATGTCTACGTCATTCCCTACATTATTCCCAGGGTCAGTTAGACTACTTGCTATTTTTTCTATGTTAAAACTATTTACCGTCAATGGATTTGCGAGGGCATCTGAATAAGAAACCGTTCCTACTATCTCAATATTGGCATTGCTGTCACAAAAAATACTATTCGAAGCATCTGAACCTATAGAAGTAATTTCAACAACTGGATCTGGGAAAATTTGAACAACTGCTGTCCCATCAGGAAAGTCATCAGTTGCATCACCTGGTGTACCGTTATCAACAATTCTACTAATAACCACCTCTCTAAAGGGTACGCCAGCAACAGCAGAAGCAGCATTAAATGCGGCTACAGGGTCTAAAGTATATATTACATTATCAACAGTACTTAATCCAAGGCCTTCAAACCTGACAAATGAACCTGCTGCTGCTGCTATACTAGCTGCATTAGACCGGATAGGTGTAATAAGCCCCACATCAAGGCAAATCTCCTCCAAGTTTGGTGTCATTGCATCAAAAATATCAGTAGCTCCAATAGACACGGTAACTGTCTGTGATTGAGTTTCTACACAACCCAATGCAACACTCGTTAAAGAATAGCTAATTACATGTGTTCCAACTCCTGCGGCAGACGGCACAAATTGTGCTGTAGCTGGGTTTCCTGAGAAATCAAAACTTCCAAGACCTGGACCTTCAAAAGACCCTGTTAAGATAGCTGGATTAGGATTACTCCCCCTAATTTCTATTCCAACTGAATTGTCTTCCGAAAAACTAGTTGTTCCTGCGGTAGACGTCAGCCCAGGGTTTACTCTTCTAGGCAAGGTTACACTAACTATTCTATTTGGATCAGTAGCATCTGAGACACAACCTTGATTATCCGTTACTACTAACGCATAATTTCTAACTACTCCAGCTAAAAAGGACGTATTTGCCAAAGGAGTGAAAACTGGGTTCGCATCATCATTCTCAGGAGCACCAAAATCAGTATCATCAGCAGACGTCCATAAGAAACTACTTATAGAAGTACTTCCATTCCCATCATCTCCTATGGTTACCTCATCATTATTACAAGCTTGTTGATCTAACCCTACAAAATCAGCAGGATCTGGAGAAGCCAAGACAGTTACTACAAATGATGTCAATTCAGACTCGCATCCATTTTCATTTACTTGCGAGACAAACCTAACCTGATCTCCAGGAGTAGTTTGGTCTATTGCCAATTGAGCAAAAGTAGGCCCAACATTATTATTTTGTGTTAACAAAACTGTAGTTCCGTCAGCTGCATACCACCTAAAAGAATGATTTGCGGAAAGAGGAATAGCATCTATATCAAAATCAGTGATTGCATTAGCTGTTCCAGAAACTCTATTATCTTCACAAACTGTTACATTCACTAAATTAAAAGTACCAGCTGTAATGCCATTTCCAAGTAACGGTGCATCTACACTTTCTACCATTAAGTTTAAATGGCTTATTTCATGACTCACATTATTACCATATAAATCTGCTGAACCTCCCGATCTAATTAATGTTGCTGTAGTGGTTAAATCGCCCGTAGTATTCCTAATTTCTAGTCCACTTATACGTATTCTATCTATTTCATCAGCAACTGCATCAGATGTATAAGATATTTGTAAGGTTGATGCATCCGTAATCGCTATACCTAAACCTGATAAATCACCAGTTGCATTTAAATTACTGATAGAAGGTGCTGTCAGTGTATTGAATAAAAAGCCACTACCCAATGAAAGTACTATCGTTTCAGTACTTCCTACATCTCTTATATCATCCACATTGCTTTCTCCAATAATTATGGCATCTTGACTAGTTCCCTGTAAAATAAATTCTTGATCAATACATGTTGAAAAGCTTGGTGAAACACCAATTGTTCCATTATTTATCAAAATCCCTGTCTGAGTAGTAAATGTCCACCCGTCTACACCTGCTTCACCCACAGCGGATAAATCGTAATTATTATTAGAAGCATCTATTAGTGCTCCAATATCTAAAGTAATAGTATAAACTACTCCACCAAAAAGATCTTCAACTGGGTCTACAGTAATAGTGGTAGTCCCATTTCCAGTAATTTGGGTCACATCTGTTATTGGAATTACAACATCACCATTTGCACCACCAGCAATTGTTAGATTTCCAGTATTAACAAAAACAGGCTCATTAAATGTCAATACTAAATTACCTCTTAAATCAAAACCTGTAGCTCCATCTAAAGGGGAAAGGGTTGCGGTTGGGATATTTCCACCACCTGATGTTGTAAAATTCCAAGTAGTCTGATCTAAAATTCCAGCAAATCCATTGGGAGTTCCATCATTATCCTCAAATGCATTTGCAGTAACTTGTACAATCAATTCAGTATTCCCTTCAAAATCATTTGTTGGATTAAAAGTATATACTGTATTTGAAACTGATGCAACAGCACTTCCTACCGGAATAGCTTCTACTATTTGTCCACTTGAGGCAAACAATATATTCAACATACCTCCTACGACAGGGGTAACAGGCTCATCAAAAGTTATCGTTAGATTACTGTTCAAGGCTACATTAGGTTCACCATCTAATGGATCAAATAAATCTACTATTGGTGCAGTGTTATCATCAGTGGTTGTAAAAGAAAATGTACCATCCGCCAATAAACCAGCATAATTATTTCCAGAAGCATCTTCAAAAGCAACATTTTCTATTCCAATGTTGTAAGTATTACCTCCTTTTAAAGTATTAGCAGGGATTGAAAAAGTAAAAGTTGACCCTTCTTCATTCGTATTGTTATTAGGAGTTACAGAAGTACTTGCCACTCTGAAGACTTCTGTATTATCTGCATCATCAAATTCAATGAAAACATCTCCACCCGGTATAGCAGTCACTCGTTCATTGAATTCAAATACTAAATTAATGTTGCCAGTCGGGTCTGTGGCACTAACAAAATTATTCACCAACAGTGGCAAACTTGCATCTCCCGTAGTTACAAAAGAATAAATTCCATTTGGTAGAATTCCAGAAAAGTTATTAGGTGTGGAAGCCAAGTCAACAAAACTATTGGCAGGAATTCCAACAAAATACTCCGTACTCCCATCTAATGGGCCAACTGTAAGTTCTGCCCTTGTATTCCCATTTGATAGAGTAACATCTGTCAATACATTAAAAGTTTGACCTTCTACTAAGGTGCTACCATCGTTATAAAAAATTTGTATGTTTCCTGCCCCTAAATTTACAGGCTCATTAAAATCTATGGTCATTGTAAATGTACCATCTGCTGTTACATTTAACTCATCATTTTCTGGGTCTAATACAAGGATTTGAGGAGCATCCAAATCTTGAACAGTTGTAAAATCCCAAACACCTCCTGTAATCACTCCTATATAGGTTGCTGCTAAATTAAGTCCATTGCCTGCAGCATCCGTAACTACATCTTGATCCCAATCTATGTTGTAAGTGGTATTGGATGTAAGACTAGAGGTAGGTGTAAAGGTTAATTCATTCCCATCAATTACAACCTCAGAAGAATTCACATCAATAGACTCATTAAATATAGCTCCATCAGTTATTCGAAAATCCCCAGTATTTGCAAAAACAGGTGCATCAAAAGTAATGGTTATAGTAGGAGAAAGTGAAATTGCAGTAGCTCCATCTATAGGGTCTATAGCAGTGATAATAGGATCAATCATGTCATTACCTACCTCTGTATTAAAATTCCAAGCTATCTTACTAGTAAACCCGTCATATAAGTTTCCTGAAAAATCCCTTATAGCACCTTCTTCAACAGTAATATAATAATTAGTTCCTCCAGAAAGATCTCCTGGAAAATCTATGGTCACTAAATTATTATTTACACTCAGTGCAGAAGCTTGTATTGTCTCAATTAATGCATCATTGTTAAATAATAGAAATCGAACCTCTTCAGTAGTACCTACTGTTATTGGTTCGTCAAATTCCAAAACAAAACTTGAAGTAACTGCCACATTATTAGCATTATCAGCTGGGTTCAATGATTCTAAAACGGGTTCGTTACCTTGGGCAATAGTTTCAATCTGAGTTGAAAAATTCCAAGTAGTTGCATCATTGAATCCAGCAAAAGAGTTCCCTGATAAATCCTGTACTGCACCGTTCTCAATATTTATATAATAAGTCACATTACCAGTTAAAGAGATATCCAACCCTGTCACTGTCAGATCTATCCTTAATCTATCATTGGTTAAATCATATGAGACTGAAGGATCATTTGAAGGGATATCAAATACTATTGCATCAGCTGTTAAATCATTGTCACTATCAAGGAACAACTGAATATTTCCTGTACCAGCTTCTATATCTTCATTAAAAAAGACATCTAAAAAGTTAGTTGTAGCTGGGTCTACATTACCAGTAAAATCACCATCTGCTTGGTCATCCGGTTCAAAAGATACAATTCCATTTCCAACTAATGTTGGAGGTGTTCCATCATTTACAGTTGAAAACTGAAAACTAAATGGCTGAGTATCTGTAGAACTACCTGCAAATTCAAAAGCTGCTTCACCAATAGTCACCTCATAAGTAACATTAGAAGCAAAAGAAACCGGCATGATAGATTGACTTAAATCAATTGTAATGGTATCATTGATTGTAGTAGTATTATCTACGTCCTCACTACCTGCCCCATTCGTCAATTCTGTATTTGAACGAGGAAAAAACACTGGATCCTCTAATCCATTGTTCCCACTTAGTGTACTGAATGTCCTCGGGAAATTACCATCTATACCTGAAACTACAGAAATAGTAACTGTAGCATCAAAATTGGGGTTACCAGTACTTTCATCAAAATTGGCATACCTTACAGATTCATCAAAAATTATTTGGACTAAAGAATTAAGTGGTACATCTGCACCAGTCGGGAAGCCAGCGACAATATTAGGTTGACCAACTGGTTCCATATCCCAATTCCATCTAGCATCAATTGCTGAATTATTCAATAAAGCATCAGAAAATGCATTCTCATCAATGCTTACGTTATAAGAAATCCCTTCTTGTAAAAGATTGGATAATGAAACATTTACAGTAGTCCCAGTAACATCTATAGCAGAACTATTTAATTCTATACTTTCTAATGGAGCTGCGTTTGCAAATAAATTGATAAAGGTTCCAGCATTAGCTGTCGCCGGTTCACTTAATTCAAAAGTTAAAACATTTAAAACAGAAGCAACTGTAACATTTGTAGCTCCATCGATGGGATTCACAAAAGTAAATACAGGATTTGCACCATCTGTAGCTGGGGTAATATTAATGTCCTGCAATACGTTTACACTAGCCGCTGATAAATCAGTAATATCATTAGGCCCATCATTCTGGTACCTAAATTCAAATACACCAGTTCCACTAGTTAAATTGGGTGTAAAGCTTAAAGTGACAAATTCATCATCTACTACATTAGTCCCCCCTACTGAGGTAGTAAAAGCATTGATCGCATCAATTTCAATCGCAAAATTATCTGTTGATACTGACCAATCACTTAAATCTCCACCAGAAATATCGCTATCATCTATGGGTTCACTGAATTCAATTTCTAATCCATCTACATTTCCATCCGCATTTGCATCTATTGAAACAACATTGAGAACTGTAGGCAACTGTCCATCACCAACTGCAAACCCAACCAAATCAGCAATATCATTTCCTGCTGCATCTTCCAATAAATCATTTCCATCTATCACAATTGATAATGTTCCAGTATAATCTGTAGCCCCCAATCCACTTACTGTAATTTCCACTATGGACGGGTCACTACCATTCAAAGCAACATTGGTCACTGTAGCTCCACTAATAGAGAATCCATCATTAAACAAAATGGGTGCCTGGATATCTTCACCATACTGTAAACGAATCATAGTATTACTTAAAGCCACAGCACTTTCAATTACCGGAGAAGCTAAATCTATTCTAGTAATATCCGCATTTGCTGCAACCAGCCCTAATGAAGTATTTCTTAAGTCACCAGGTGTATAAGACGCTATTAGGTTAGTCTCAGTACCTGTAATATTTACATCAAAAGTAATAAATTCATCATTGGCCACTCCTGGATCTGGAAAGTCTACAAAAGCAGCAACTACTGCGTTATTTGTTTGAGCTAAAGGGCTTGACCCTTCAAAGGTAAAATTAGGAATATTAGAATTTATTCTTGCGTCTTCAATATTTTGGTCGGCTTCTATTACTACCTTATCAATGTTGCCATTTCCATCTGTATCAAGATACCTTGCAGAAAGTATCATTGTTCTTTCATCATTTAGAGTAATGGGTATATCAGTCCCGGCTGGTAATAAAACATTGGTTACAGAGCCTCTTACCCTATCAGTCAATCTATTGGAGATATTAAATGTCTCATTCCCACTTGGCACACCTGTAAAGGCAGCATTGAAATTAAATCTTAAGATATTATCAGCATTTGTCAATGTACCGCCAGCTTGATTAGTAATAGTAATGACATTTGGATTAAAAGTAACAGCTCCTATCGCATCAGGATCATTAAAATCCATAGCAAAAAATTCAAGGTTATTTGCATAACCTACTGGGTCATTGTCATTAGGCGCATCTCGGTTTCTTTCTACAGATTCAGAAAATGTAACGTCTACAAAGGCATTATTAGCATCTATACTTACATCAACTATTGTTAGGATATTAAGTGCATTTAGTGTTCTCATTTGAGTCATTTGCCCAGCATCCAGCGGGTTATCTGCAGCATCTTCAATGGCACTCGCATTAGGGCTTATTTGAATAGTTTCATTACCATTTGAACTGCCTTGTTGCCCCAGGCCAAACCTAATCTGTGACTCACCTCCTACAAGGTCAGCTCCTGCTAAAGTATTTAAAAAGATAATATCAAGCCCCAAAGCTGTTCCTGTATTTACAACAAACCCTGGATCAAAATCTGTTGTTAGTACTGGGCCACCAGCACTACTAAATATACCTTCAGAAAAAGTAATATCCAGAAAAGAATTACTGGCATCTAACGCAGAAGTAGCAATAATAATTGGATCTGCTTGGTCGGTTGAATTAATTCCGGCATTGTCTGCTGCCGCATTTCCACTAGCATCTTCTAATATGAGCAAATCACCATCAGAGATATGAGCTAAAATAACAGCCCCAGTACCTAGTACAGATACTTCTAAAGTAAAGAATCGATCATTATCATTATCAATTGTATTTCCAGTATTAACTACATCATTATCAAAAATTCCATCAACAGTAGATCCAACAGGCAAATTAAAGTCACCTTGATCTAAAGTCGTATTATTAAAAGGTTCAGTTAGTTCTACCACTATTTCATCAATATCACCATTTCCATCTGTATCCAATTGAATCGCATTTAAAAACAAGGGTACTGCACCATCATCCAAAACAATTTCGCCACTGGTAACAGAAGGGTTTGTTCCGTCCGTAATTCTATTCGCATTATTGGTATACTGCACAGTAGTAGTAGGATCTATAACCGTTGTGTTTGCCACTGTACCTCCTACTGTAATTTGAACATCAGTTCCTACAATCACACCACTCATTACTGTTAATCCATCGGGATTGGTTGCAAAATTCCAATCACTTGCATCAAAAGTAGACCCAGCTATTGACTCACTAAAAGTTACATCTACACGATCAATCTGACCATCACTATCAATATCTAAATATTGTGCTTCAGAAATACTTGCTGCCGTTACATCACTAATGGTGAAATTAAATACTACATTGTTAACTGCTCCGCCAACTCCATCAGTCACATCAAACTGAAAGCTATCAGTAGTACTTCCCACACCATCATGTTCATAGTTTATATCTCCAGCATTAATATCTGCTTGTGTAAATGTACTGCCTGCTATTAAGGTAGTCACATTATTTCTCAGTGTCCCATTAGAAGTTGTGTTATCTAACGTATAAGTAACATTAGCAGCTGCTTGTTCTGCATCTGTAAATTCTAATTCCGTTTGTAGTACAATATCTGTTGCCCCCTGATTTAAGGAAGAACCAGCATTGACTGAAGCAACTGGATTATCATTAATCCCTTGAACTGTAAAAATCACTTCATTATCAGCTGATTGTCCACTTCCATCACCATCATCTACCGTAATCCTAAAGGTATGGGCACCGGTAGTTGGGTTTCCTAAGTTAGTATTCTCATAGGTTATAGCTTGAATCAATTCTTCAACACGTGCCAAGGTAGCACCTGCATTAAAGTTGATAATCAAATCATTCCCTTCAGTAATTGTATTCATTAACGTACCAACAGAAACAGCAGAAACACGTACTACATCAGTCGCATTAGTGCCATCTAAGGTAACATTCCCAGCTGTGGACAAAGACAATAAATCTTCCGCAGCATTGCCTCCAGATGAAACTGTTACTGTTAAATTTCCTCCATCAAAATCGGTTGGCAGATCATCATCACTTAGTGTCGCCAATGTACCTTGATCGACAATCACTTGGCCATCACCTTCATCGTAAACCGAGGCATCACCATTTAAATCAGCAATTACTGGCACATCATTTTGGAGTGTAATTGTAATTACAAAAGAAGTACTTCCAGTAGTTCCACCTGTTCCATCACTTACAACAAAATCAAAACCGTCTGAAATAGTTTCGGTTCCATCGTGTTCATAATAAATATCACCATCTATTATGTTCTGTTCTGTAAATGTACTGTTTGCACTAGAAATATCAGTATCTAAAGCCCCTCCATCAAAACTACCATCACTATCACCATCTATAAATAAAGTACCATTATTAACAATGGAGGAAGCTTGAACAGTATAGGATAACTCACTTGCCCCTTGTGCAGCATCTGAACTTGAGAGTTGTGTAATAGTAATATTAGCTGTTAACCCTTCATTTAGACTAATGCCTAAATTGGTATCAATTGTAGGATTGGTGATTGCTATAGTTGTAAACGTAAGAACAGTTCCTAAGGTGGTTCCTTCACTGTTTATAGCGTAGGCGCGGAATGAATAGCCACTGGCAGCAGCAAGGCCTGTGGCATTTAAACTAAAAACACCAGTAGTTCCAGCAACAGTTTGTTGAATTACGTCAGTATCACCAATCATAGGGTCAGCATCATCAGCAGTTAAAGCATAGAGAAACCCTCTTTCAGTGATAGTGCTCCCACCATCATTGACTACTTCACCATTTAAAGTGGTTGTAATCTCTTCTACATTTGTAGCGGCATTAGAGTTTACAGTTGGAGGGGTTGGTACCGGACCAAAGGTAAGGTTATCAAAACTCTGCTGGAATCCCCCTACTCCAGAAGTAATCACCATCTGATCTACGTTATTAAAAATTGAATTGTCTAAGAAAATCAATGATTCTGCACCACCAGAGGAAACACTCATGGTCTGAACTCCTGTAGATAGCGCATCTCTAAAGCCTTCTATTTGGACTATATCTCCACCCCCAAAATCTCTTGTAGTAAAACTTTGAAAATCAAGTTCAGTTCCGTCTATTGTCTCTACAGTAATTGTAGATCCATCTGCAGATGCTTGGCTAATGATCACATTAGTTCCGTTGGCTGTATTTATATCTTCTAACCAACTAGATCCATTGTCAGTAAGTCTAATATTTCCATTTGTATAGACAGCTCCATTTTCATGTGTTGAACCATCTACCCAACTTGGTTCAGTTTCAAAGTCAATTATCTGAGCATTCAATGTCAATGAAAATGACAATCCTAAAACTAAAAAGAGCAATGCCTTACTCCGTTTACCAACAAGGCCAAGCTGGAAAAGAGTAAATAAAAATCTAATCATGGGTGTTTCTTTCTGTAAAATTCTTGAATAATAAAAAGAGTAAACTGTTTTGGCTGGGGTGCCTAAAAAGGCATGTATTTTTGTGTGCCCACAATCATAACTAATTGGGGGTAATTTTAAAAAATCGAATTTATCAACTTTTGATCTCCTACACATTTTCGTTTCTAAGTTGTTATCCTATAAATTTCCGATATTTTTTTCACTATTTCAAGAAAAAATATCATATAAATATACTTTTATTTCATTAATTGACCATCTCCATTGAGCTTAAATAATCCAATTTTGTTATTGTTATTACCAAATCCAATGGTCGCTGCGATTAATACATCTCCATCTGGCAGCTGTATAATTCCTTCTCCTGATTCACTATTATCATCACCAAAATTATTTAATAGAAATAGAATTTGACTTGCTTGATTTGCTCTACCAACCAAGACTTGATCTTGAAGTCCTGTATTAGTACCATCATTTGCCGACACTCCCCTACCAGTAAATATCAATTCACCATTAGTTGCTCTTGCTACATCATTAAAAATAACAGAAGTAAATCCGGATTCTAGTTCTTCATTAATATTTAAAAGTTCAGGTAAATCGCCAACTCTTCCGTTTTGAGATACTGAAAAGGAAAATCTGCTAGTAATCTGTGCAGTAACATCTGAATTACCTATGATAATCGCGCCATTCCCATCATTGATCATTTTTGTGGGTATATCATTTATTAGATCATTATCTGCGACTATGCTGCCAAAAGCTAAAGAATTTTTTAAGAGACCTATTTCACTGGTAACTATATATAATACATTCTGGCCTCCTCTTCCATTGACCGACCTTCTACTTGTTTCTCCACAAATTCCTAAATTTCCATTAGGAAATTCAATAACGGAAACACCTGCGTCATCATCTGGCAAATCTATTCTTCTAGTCCATAGTATATTTCCATCATTAGTAATCTTCATAAAAGCAATATCTCTATTTTGGTTACCTGGGTCACCTATTGTTGCTAAAACCACATAATTACCATCTGATGTTCTTATAATATCATTCCCTACAATATCTTCATCAACAATTCCGAATGCACTAAATACACCTATTGAATCCGTTCTTGTAATATTTAAATTTAAATCTGTAAAACTGTAAAAGATATTCCTATTGTCAAATACACCTAATGAATTAATGGTTCTAGTTTGACCAATTACAATAATCTCATCCTCTAATACTTTCATCGAAGAGGCTATCTCTTCAGTATCATCATTATTACTAATATTTAAATAAATCTCTTTTAATTTATTTCCACCTACATCAGTTTGTATTAAGTATAGATCACTTAAGCCAGGCACCAAGTTAATAGGGTTACTAGTAGAAGTTCCTAAAATATAATATAAATCTGAATCTGCTGAAATGCCTAAATCACTTGTAGTTTCTGTACCTATTCCTCCAAAAACTTTTAAAAATATGTCTTCCGGTTCTGGACTAGATTTGTCTCTTATAAAGCAAGAACTCAATAAAAGAACCACTCCTAAATTTAAAAGAATATGTGTGTAATTAAATTTCATGCTATAAGTATTCCTTTTTCTTTTTAGGATTATAAATAGATCTTGTATATCCGAATAAAATAGATAAATGATTCAAGCTTAGGTTATCTGGCACATAAGTTAAACCAAATGTGCTTAAACTTGAAGAAAATCTATTTTCGGGATTAACATAATTTAAGAAGCTAATCTCATACCGCGCTTCGATAGAAAAAAAATGAACTCTTTTACTTCTAAATTTTACACCTGCCCCTAAAAAAGCCGAAACATTATATTGCTTTCTTTCATTATTAACTAGAAGTGAGACATTATTTGCTGTTCTTGATGTACCTCCCTGTCTTTGAGAGTCAATTAACCTAGCATCTAATAAGTAGTTAAATGCTGTACCTGCTAAAACGAAAGGAGTAATCCCTTCTTTTGATTCATAATTCAAATTATATCTTACAAAAACAGGTAGTTTTAAACTAAGTTGACTTTCGGAAATATCTGTACTAAAAATAACTGTTCTTTCACCAAAAGCATTAAAATCTGTGGCTATATCGACGACATTGAAACTTGAAATAGATGCCTGAAATCCTGCATTGATTTCAATCCCTTTTTTTAAGTATTTTTCTATTGACAACTCGCCTGTAAAGCCTAATCTATTAGCATATGATCTTGTGACCTGGTTTGTACTAAAAACATTAAATTCATCTATTACATTAACTCTTGAACTATTTAATCCAATTCTCCCGCCTATTCTAAAGATGGGATCAACATTAAACTTGTCATATAAGTAAAAAATTTCTGCAGGATCAAACTGTTCTTGCAATTCATGCTCTGGATCTGCTTTTAATAATTTAATCAATGCTTCTTCAGCCTTTTTTTCTTGATCAGAAAAAATAAAAACCAAGGTTAATAACTTATAAGCTCTTATTGTTTCCTCTTTAGAAAATGAATTACTGTTTAAGCAGTACTCGAGGTTATTAGGAATATCTAGTAACCTTCCTTTTTCATACTCATTTTCAGCATCTTTCAAAGCTTTCGTACATTGCGCTATTGCTATGTGATTGAAAGAAATGAGAGCAAAAAAAATTATTAAAGTATATCTATTGATCACTTTCATATGTATTCAAAATGCAAATATTAGTTATTACAAGTTTCTTCCCTTTCAATGTCTTCGCCAACATATTGAATCCATTCTGTGGAAGTCATGTTTCTTGTCAGTAAAGTACAAAGTTCCTCAGCCATTTCATCTGGTTGTAATGGCCATTTCCTGATGATACCATCTTTTGACCCAGTAACTAAATAACCCCCATCTGGGTGAAAGTCTAAAGTAAAAACCCATTCTGTGTGATCATCCAAAATGATTGGTAAATCAAAAATTCTGTCTAAAGACCAAATTCTGGCAGTTTTATCAGTGCTGCTAGCTCCTAAAAAGCGATCTTCTTTATCAAAACTTATATCAGTTACAGGGCCATCAAAACCGGTAAGTATTGGTCCAAATTGTTCATTGTTAATTACATCCCACAAAATAACATTTCCATTATACTTCCCAAATGCTATTTTATCACCCTTGGCATTGAAAGTAATCGCATTTACTGGGTTAACTACATCCTCAATCAAAAGTATGGGCTCTTCACCCATATTTTTCAAATCATATAAGAATACTTCTCCATTATCGGTACCCCCTGCCAAGTACTTTCCGTTTGGATCTATGGCAAGAGTTTTTATTCTATTTTTCACACTAGCAATCTCCCTAGAATTAACAAAATCACTGAATCTTAAAGCGTTATCAGCTCCAGTAGAAATAAACCCAGAGTTATCAGGAAGGAATTTTAAGTCATAAACAGCTCCCCCATGCCCCGCAATTCTTACAGGTTCTTGACTCTGTCTGTTCAGCAAGAATAAAAATATATCATCGTCATCAGAACCTAAAGCAAGGTATTTCTCATCAGCACTAATTCCTACAACTCGACTCACGTTATCATTCTGGAAAACGACCTCTGAGTAATTATCGACCATATCCCATTTCAAAATCTTCCCATCACTTCCTGCTGAAAATAGCTTGGTACCATTTTTATCAAAAACAACGGACCTAACCGCATTTTCATGCCCTTCTAAATGATTAAGAGAATCTCCTTTAAAGCCTTTCAACCCATAATATATCCCACTATAAATATCTCCACTAAAGACTTGGTTCAACGATTTAAACTCTTTCCAATAAGTATAAGCTTGTCTTGCCACCAGTCCTTTTAATTCCACATCCTTTATTCCTTTAGCTTTAATCGCCATTGAAAGTGCAATTGCTTGATATCTTAAGTTTTCTGCACTTCTTCTTTCTGCTTCCGCTCTATCAGCAGCATTCTTCGCATCTATTTGAGCTAATTTGGAATCTTTGGCTGCTTTTGTTGCTTTTTCTTCTTGCTCTTTTGCCCTTGCTGCATTTTGTTTTGCTAGTACAGATTGACGTTCAGCTAATTCCTTTGCTGTCTGTGCAGCAACCGCTGCTTTTGCTGCCTCGCCATATGCTCTTTCAGCCTGTTTTAAGGCAGTTTTTGCATTTGCTTCTGCATCTATCGCCCTAGCTGCTTGTTCACCTGCTATTCTAGTCTGTTCATCAGCTCTTTCCAAGGCACTAATTGCTGCTTGTTCCTGTCTCTCAGCATCTGCTTTCTGTTGAAAAGCATATATTACGAAAGTCAGTAAGAATAAAGCCAAAACAGAAAGGACACCCGCAACTATTTTTGATCGCTTAATCTGTCTTTTCTGAAGTATATCTTTATTTCGTTGTTCTGTCGCATAAGCTTTCTTACTAGTCTCCAGAAATACGAGTGTCCGCTCATATGCTTGGTTATATCTTTGTCCCCATACTAAAGTCGGTCTATTTTCTTCTTCCCAATTCAGTGCAAGTTGTAAATCAGGCATCTGCCATAAACCTGATTTACCTTCTTGATATCTTTCTGCTGACTCTGAGAGTTTTAGGTACATTTCTGCAGATTTAGACTCTTCATCAAGCCATTGCTTGAGGCGAGTCCATATACGCATTAAACTCTCATGTGAGATATCTACAACAGAATCTGAATTCAATGCAACTCCATAGGGAGGCATTAACAAAGAACGACCTGGCTCCCTGAATTTATCAATTACATGAATAACTTCATCTTCTGTTACCCCTGCTATCTTTGCAATGGTATGTAATTTTGTTGGCCTTCTGATACCCTGGTTTTCAGAACCTCTCTCTGTAAGAGACTTAAACATCACCTCACAAATCTGCTTCTCCCTTTTAGACAGGGAATCATAAGCCTCATTTGCATGTTGTGAGAGTGCTTCTTTTAACGTCCCAATCGCATTATAATGATCTAAATCTAATGGTTCGTCACTTTTTCTATTATCTACCCAATACTGCCAAGTACGCATTAATGCATGCTGCAATACTGGTAAATGATCTGGGTTATCACCTACATCATTTAAAAGTTGCTGTGAGAGCCTACCAGTAATTATGCCACCACCTACAGCAACTGGTCCCTCTATGGCTAACCTTTTTTGATCACGTGTCATTTGAGGAATCAAATAATGCGAGTCATTAATCATCTGTGTCAAATTTGGAAATTGAGCACATTCCCCTATAAAATCTGATCGCATAGTCAAAGCGATATAAATAGGTTCTTTATATTGATGGATAGCCTCCAGTAAGAGGTTTACAAAAGCAGATGATTCATCAGATTCAGAATTGACTGCTTCTATTTTTTTATATCTAAATAATTCTTCAAATTGATCTACTAGGATCAGGAAATTTTCATTATCGGATGACTTTAATTGTTTTACAGCTTCTATTAAACCCAAGGAGCTACTTCTCAATACAGTTCCTGTAATGGTTTTTTTGATCAGTTTATCTTCAGTACCAAGTTGCTGATATTCTTTATTCTTTTGTAATAAAGCCTCTGCTAAATTCTCGATTGGGCCACCTCCCGGTCTTGTAACAACCACTCTCCAATTAGAACCCGCTGAAGTCATGAACCCACCATATAGGGTAGGAATTAAACCACAGTACATTAAAGAGGACTTACCACTACCAGAAGCACCTAAAATAGATACAAACTTGTTTTCAGCAAGCTTAACCAACACTTCGTCACTCTGACCCTCTCTTCCAAAGAACAAATGACTCTCTTCGATCCCAAATGGTCTAAGACCAGGAAATGGATTCACTAAATCCGCAATTTCAAACTGGTGTGTTTCTTGAATTTTAACTTCTTCTTCAGCCATTTTACTTCAATTTACTTAGAAAAGGGTCTAGTTCTTTTTCCTCAAAAATTACTCCCCCCTCTAAAATAATTGCTCTATTCTGAGCAGCTTTTCGCTGGTATATTTCGTTTTGACTATTGGTATATAAAGCTTTAGCCAAAATAGGTTTTTGCCTACCAAAACCTGGTGCTTTTAATAAGTCTTGTAATTTTGCATTTACCCAATCTTCAGATGAATTTCCACAATATATCAACGAGGCATCACATCTCCTTAAATTTTCTTGATGAATGTATCTCAAATCCACCAAATCACCCTCATAGGTTGGCAAAACAACCCTATACCCTTTCTTTTCTAAACATTTTTTAATTGGGCTTACAGAATCTATGTTTGGTTTATCACAAATCAAGTAGATCAATGGATTATTCAAGTTTTCTGGATCAGGTGAAAACCCTTTGATTTCTCTTTGGTTATTAAATCTACCCCCCGTTACCAATTCTGATCTAATGATAGATTTAAACTCTTGCAAAGTTATTTTTAAAACTTCAGCTTCATCTAACATAGCAGCATCTGTTTTCAAACCTTCTATAAACAACCGCTGTCTTTCGGTCACATTTTTCAAATTTGGCGAAAGCCATATTAATCTACTAAATGGATCATTTGATTTCTCATCAACAGTTCTTTTTGCCATCTTTTGACTGTATTCAGATGCAATCTTATTTTGAATCTCTACTACAGACAAGTCTGACCCTTTACATTTATAACCATAATCCTCCCCTACTAAGTGAATGGATAAACGGCATCTATTAAGATCTTCCTCTACATTATGAGACAATGCACCCATTTCTTTAGGTAGAGAATGATCAGGTAATACCTTATAACCATGCCGTATTAATTCCCGTTTTATGATATCACGCTTGATAATCATATCCACTCCGGTACTAGCAAGGTAAACGGTTTTTTCTTTATCAACTTCCTTTTTCCTCTGCTCTTCATCGTGCTCTTTGAATGACTGGCCATATTCAGATATATCATATGCCATATCAACAAGTTTCATCCAAAATGCTCGTTCTGCTTGATCTCCAAAAAAACGTTCATATTCTGTAGCCTCACCCGTACGTGGATCTACTTGATAAAAATCGTAAGGGATTAGATCTTCATAATCTGGTAAATAATTATCAATATTGATCGGTTGTTTTACAACTTTAAAAAGTCTTCCAATACCTGATAGCTCAAGGTTACCCTGTTTCACTGCATTTTTAGCATAAACATCTAAAAGTTCAGTTAATTCTTGGTGTCGAAAAAAAGATTCTGAAAGAATAGCAATATAAACCATAGATTTATTCTCAATAGACTCAATTTCGTCAAGCTCTGTAACTTCTAAGATTTTAGGCTTGTCTTTTGATATTTGAGAAAAAAGAGTAATCAAAAATTTCTTGAAATTTGAAATCCACCCTTTATCAGTACCTGATAGAGGCTGATCATCTTCAGTAGCGTAACTAAGTATTATATCAAATTCAAATCTCATTCCTTCATATTTCAATAATTAACCAAATATGGAGAAGTCAATTTCTTCTTCTCCTTTTCCAGTTTGCTGTTTACCAGTCATTATATTTAATTGAGTAAATATTAGATCTTTATATATAGTTAATGCGTCAAAAAACTCCTCTTTTCGGATCATTAGCACAATGCTCTTCTTTGTAACCACAGCTTCAAAATCATATTCACTAGATTCAAGAATAATTTTTTCTCCTAAAATATCTCCACTCCTCAATTTTTTTACTTTTCCTTCCTCATCTGTCACTTCAATCTCTCCATCCAAAATAATATAAATTGGGGTATTTCCGTTATCCCCTTTTTCTATTATGGCAATATCCTTATCAAGTACAACCTCATCAGAATTTTCAGCAATAGCCATCAAAACAATGCCATTCAATTTTTCAAAATAAGGGGTTTCCTTCAAAAATATTGCTTTGTCTACCATCAGTCTACGTTGATGATAAAAATCATCTTCATTTTTATAAACAGGTGGAATGATCGATCTATCAATTTCAGCTTTTAAATTAGGTTTAATTCTTTTACTATGGTAAAAGTATTGTTCTTCATTTTTCTTATGAATAGAAGCAAAGACTGTTTCTAAAATGAACATATCAGGATTGAATATATTAGCTATAAGGCTCATAGAAACCTCTTCATTATCTAAATATCCTAACCTATTGACAGCTAAAACCTTTGTCCATCTATTGATAAAATTATAGTCCCTATTTAATATCTGTAACAATAGATCTTCATTATTCTCAAAACTCTCTGGTGCATAATGTAGGTGTAATTTCGCTAGTTTATCTTCTACTTTAGCGTCTTCAAGTACCGCAAATAAAGTTGGCTTTAGTTCGTCTTCTATAAAAACATCGAGCATTTCAATAGCAAAAGTAATACTATCACTTGTATCTAAATCGATATTATCTTTAATCAATTCTATACTTTGAGGATCATAAATCATAGACAACAACATGAATATGTCGTTATAATTTTGCTTATTCTCCTCTAGTAGGGCATTTCTAAGCAGCCTATCATTTTTACTTGTTCTTGGCAATTCTTCAAGTGCTTTTAGGTTCCAAGTTTGATTCCTAATAATCGTATCTATAAATAATTTGATCCTTGCAGCTTGAAAATCCTTAGCTTTAAATCCTAGGTAACTAAGGGTTTGTAAAATTTCTGATACTAATTGCTTATTGGGGTAATCTATTTTTTTCCATAATAATTCGGTAGCCCTATAACCTCCTATTCTACCAGTAATTTGAATGACCCTAAGCATAGTTAGGTGGTGTTGGTTAGTCTTGTAAAAGGCTGTGTCAACTAATGGAAGGACAGATTCTCCTGCCTCTACTAAAGCTGCCATAGCAATATTTCCATATGTAGCCAAATGAAGGTTTTCAATAAAAACAGGCCAAAACTCAGGTCTTTTAAGCTTCCCTGCAGAAATCATAGCCGCAGTCCTAACTTGGGGATTGATATCTTTAATAAGATCCATCAAAAGAGGAACAAACCTCTCTTGAGTTAATTTTGCAAGCAATCTAGCCCCTAATACTCGATCCGTAGCGTCTATGGAACGACTTAACTTTTTTATAGAAGAAAACTTCAACTCATGGTTTTCCGCCTTCTTCAAGTTTTCAATGACTTTAGATGAAAGTTCTAATAGTTTAGGATCATCTTCAAATTTAACTTCCTCTATTAAAGGTTCTAACTGATCAAAACATAAAAGGTCGTTCAATCTTTTATACGAATAAAGCCTAACTCTTTTTTTCTCAGATTGTAGAGTTGTAATGAGGGTAGGTTCTAGTTGAATTGGATCAACCTTTTCCAGTATTTTCAAGGCATTAATAACCTCTGTAGGATTATTACTTAATGTTTCAGCTTTTAATGCATTAATAACATTGGTCTCTGTTCTAATACTTTGGTCTTTGTAGTTAATTTTCTGGATTTCCAGTGTATTCTTCAAAGTAATTTTATATTGTAAAAATAACCTGTGTGCTAAATAAATTACAACAACTGCTAGCAGAAGGATAAAATAGCTGAAATGTATCAATTTAAAAAACACCAAGGCAGCCATACCAATCTGCATGGCACCTGCAATAAGCGTTGCTGCCTCACTAATTACACCTTCTACCCTTGTTTGTACATCAAACCTAATTTTCACATCCAATGGAAGGAAAAACATTTTAAATGCAGGGTTTTCAAGTGCGTCTTTCAAAGAGGCTGTCAGCAACTTCCCAACAGATGTAAACAAAAAGAAATAAATGTAATTCTCAGTTTTTATTTCATAACCATAAATATGCCCTGATATTACAGCTGCTACAATGAATAAAATGAGTACTAGCGGCATCACCATCAATGCAACGCGTAAGCCGTAGTCATTAATGATTCTATCATTCACGAAACTCTGAATAATAAAACTAAAAATCATAATAGTCCCATTGAAATATCCTAAAAAATTTCTAAGAGCACCTTCATTTTCTTCCATCATAATAGTGGTGGAACTTATAAATGTAAATTCTACAAAAACACTTGCACCCATCGAAAAAACAATGAAAAGTGACATGAGCCTCATATATGGATTTGTAAAGATCTGCAAGTAGGAAACAGATTGCTTACTTTCAGAGCTTTTAACCTTAGTAAATTTATTATTTATATAGGTAGATTTATCTAAGTTATAGTTTCTTATAATCAGCACCACAAATATCATCATTCCTACCGCTGCTATGGCAGACAGTGTGATTAAATCATATGATTTTCCTATTATCTTAAATTGCTCACTAGAAAGTAATGGGATGGAAAAAAAAGCAATAATTGTTGCCGTTAACTGCCCTGTATCAATACCTCCTATAATTCTTTTGGATTGTTTTAAGTTAAACATTCTACCAAAAACGCCCCAAAAACCAAGTAGAGTTACAGCACTAATAGGGCCAATTAAACTAAAAAGGACAAAAGGGAGCAAAGGAAGATTTTCTAATACATAAATATTACTTAGATCATCATAAAAAAACCTGATAGATATGACCGCTACTAATATTATAAAAACATTAGACACGGCTAACGTGGAGAACTTCAATCTCTTTTGTAAGGTTACAAACAATGAAGTAGTAATGATACCTAGAAGTCCCGTAATAAATAACGAGTATGTTATGTAGGACTCTTTCAGCTGCTCATCAACTCCAATAAGGCTCTTCAAAAAAAACTCTTCAGAACCTATCTGATAGCTAGCCAAAAAAATACCCATAAAAAAACCTTTACCTAACAGTAATAACATTGGTTTCTCTTCACCTGGCTCACCTCCGAGAAATTTTAATAAAGATTTAATCACAAACTATTCGTTTACCCCCCCTTTAAATCAATTTAATTTTTTAAGAAAATTAGTCTATATGCATCATTAACACATAACTATAACTGAGTAAAATTGAATCTTTAATCGTAATATAGCTAATAATCAATAAAAAACATGCGCTAAGCAGACATGACTTCTTCTTAAAATATCATTAAATCATACTAAAATTATTTATTTAGTATTTTCCTTAAACTCGTAGTGGTAATCCTTTTCGCTTGTAAAGCTAATATTATTAGTGGGATTTTTAAACTTCTTTCGTTTTTTCTCAAAAAAAGCCACCAATAATCCAGAAATCCCCCCTAGAACATGAGATTCAAAAGAAATATTGGGTTTTCCAGGAAATAGTCCTGCAAAAAAACCAATAGAAAGCATTAAACAGCTAAGCAGATAAACAAACAGTTCTTTCCTTTTATGAAAAATCGCTATATATAACATGTAAAAGAATAAACCATAAACCACTCCACTTGCTCCATAATGCCAAGCATCCCTACCAATTATCCATAACCATATATTACAAATAATTGAAATGGTCAAAATCTTACCATATGGTTTTTGGTGAAAAAAATGAATAAAGAACCCAAAAAGCAGCACAATCAACAGTAGGCTATTATTGAGTAAATGACTTATATCATGATGCTTAAAAGGAGAAGTTAAAATACCTAATAAACCAATTATTCTTCTTGGCCTCAAACCCAACCAATACCATTCTTGATTAAAGGCTAATTCTATAAAAAAAAGAATGAAAATTAATGAAATCAAAAAAAACACTTTTCTGATAACTTTGTTTAGCTGGGGCAGATTATTCTGTTCCTTATCCATTTTGACTAGACTTAAAAGAAAATACTAACTGCCTCTCTGTAAGTATTGGCATGTGCATCTACTATAATAGAAATTTTTTCTGAATATCCTCCCCCCATACATGCCACTAAAGGAACTGAATGACTATAACATTTATTCAAGACTAAATGATCTCTTTTTCTACACCCATCAATAGACATTCCAAGCCTCCCCAGTTTATCACTCCGTAAAACATCTACTCCAGATTGGTAATATACAAAATCGGGTGAAAATTCATTAAAGACAAATTCTAAAGATTTGTAAAGTTTCTCTAAGTAAAAACTGTCTCCCGTATGGTCTGGTAAAGCAACATCTAAGTCTGACAATTCTTTTTTCAAAGGGTAGTTATTTTCTCCATGTATGCTTAGAGTAAAGACTTCCTTATTTCCCTTGAACATAGAAGCAGTACCGTTTCCCTGATGCACATCCAAATCAATAACCAAAACTTTCTTCACTAATTTCTTTTCTAAAAGATAGGATGCAGCTATTCCAATATCATTCAACAAACAGAACCCTTCTCCTCTATCTGGATAAGCGTGATGAGTACCTCCTGCTATATTCATTGAAACCCCATACTTAAGGGCATAAAGTGAACATTCTATAGTTCCTTTAGCTATTACAGTCTCTCTGATTATTAATTGTTTAGATAAAGGAAAACCTGTCCTTCTTATTTCAGCTTTTGTTAATAATTGATTTTCTAGTTTACTCCAATAGTTTGGGCTATGAACTCTTAAGATATCCTTCTCATCTAAAGTTCCAGGTTCAAAAAAATTACTCTCATTTAATGTTCCTTCGTAAATAAGTTGTTTAGGTAATAACTCATATTTTTCCATCGGAAACCTATGTTTTGGAGGTAGATCTAACTTATAAATAGGTGACCAAGCAACTTTAAACACTACCTATTTTTTCTTTTTCGCTTCTTTCTTGAACTATTTAATAGTTCATTAGTAGAGCTGCCTTTCAGCAATTCAGCAGGGTTGTATGGAATTGCATAACCAACTGAAAATGAAATGCTTTGATTCGAAACCTCTACGTTTTCACCTAATCCAAAAAGCTGTGAATCTCTATTTAAACCTAAATTAGAATGTCCCCAACTATAACGAAGGTCTATCATTAATCTGCCACCTGTACTTAAATCTACTAATACCCCTCCTCCAAAATTCAAAGAATATTGTATTCTGTTCGGCTCTTCCAAAACTACTTTTGAAGCATCGTTCAAAGCATCATTAGCATCAAAAACAAACCTAACATCTCTTGGGCCTAATCTATTCTCAACAAAATTCTGATTAAATACCGTACCGGTCGCAACAGTCAAGTAACTTATTTTAGGGCCTAGATTACCGTAATAATGAATAGGCCCCCTACCAAAACTAATTCTCATTAATAGAGGTAAAGAAAGGTAATTGTAAGTAAATGAATTGTCAATTTGAAAAGCACCTTCCAAACTACTAACACTTTTTTTGTAGCGCTCAAAATTCAACTCTACGTGAACTGAATATATATCTGTTGCTGTATAAGTAGCAGTACCACCAAACTCAAAGTTATAGTCAGCTCTTACAGGCGCGTACAATTCATTTTGAAACAAGTCTCCTCCGTTCAATTCAACAAAACGTGTTTCATTATCCTGATATCTATAATCGTTTCTGTGAAAACCCACTCTTGCACCAAACCAAAATTGTGCCATTGCCATATTAGACATTAATAAAAGGCACATAAACCAGCAAATTCTTAACACCATTTCAAGAAAAATTACAATTCAATATTTACAAGTTACAATCAAAAATAGTCAGTTTCCTTCTAAATTTAGTTATTTTAAGTCGAATTGTCTAAAAAAAACATTGTTTGGTCTAAGAAAATCAATTTTTTAGGGTTTTTTGGGTAATTTTGAGTTTATTTGAGACATAGGTGAATAGGGTATTGAATGTTATGAAAAAATTAGTCTATCTAATTGTTGCGATGGTGCTATTTCCTTGGATGGAATCTCAAGCACAACAATCTCGCGTATTGAGTCAATTTTTCATCAATCCATTTGTGTATAATCCGGCATACGCAGGTGTTGAGGGGCACTCTGTTTTTTTTGCTGCTTATAGAAAACAATGGAGTAATATTGATGGCGCTCCAGCTATATCCCACTTAAGTTTCCATACTCCGCTAAAAGGGGGGATTGCCGTTGGTGGTTCTTTTTTTAATGAACAAGAACAATTTATAAATACTACTTCTGTAAGAGGAAGTGCTAGTTATTTACTTGCTCTGGACAGAAAGCATTATTTAAGGTTTGGTCTATCTTTAGGTTTTGGCACTAGATCTATCAATACTGATGGTTTTGATTCTCCCGCAGATCCTGCCTTTGCTTCCTTATCAGAATCAGCCACCTTCACACTCGCAGAATTTGGAGCCACCTATCATTTTGGGCATTTTAATTTTGGTGTCGCCCTCCCTAATCTAATTGGTTATGAAATAATTGGTTCAGAAAGTTTCTCTCAAATAAGAGTGGATCCTCTAGATGAAGCATTACTCAAAATTAATTATAGAGGCCATGTCTCTGATGATTTTGCATTTGAGCCACACTTATTATATAGATTAGATAAAAATTTAGGAAATCAGTTTGAGGCTGCTTTAATAACACACCTGAAACACATTGTATGGGTAGGAGCTTCTTTTAGACAAGATGCAGGTTTTATTGCACTTTTTGGTACAAAGATCAAAGAAAAAATAGGAGTCGGCTTTGCTTACGATTTAGGCAACAGTAATTTCAGTGATTTATTAGGCCCTACTCTTGAAGTGCATATTGGCTACCATCTAGGTACAAGAAAAGAACATGCAGAGCATGTATCTTCTTTTATTAAAAGTCATAGGTTAACAGCAGAAGAAAGGCAAGCAAAAGCAGAAGCACTTAAATTGCAAAAAGAGAAGCAAATTGCCTTGCAAAATCAAAATAATGATCTAGAAGAAAAAGAAGGAAACAAGGATGTGGAAGTTAACAAAACAGAAGTTAATTCACCTGATGACAATCCTAAAAATGACGAAGTAATAGAAAAAACCCCAGAAGAAAAAAGGCAAGAGCGAGCAGATGCTTTAAAAAATAGAATTAAAAATATTAGAAACGATTCCCAAATTAAAACCCAAGATCCTAGCAAAAACCAAAACAACGAAAATTCTAAAGTCAGTAAGCAACCTAATAATCAAGAACTAGGTTTAGATGATAATGCCCCTATTATATATATAGAAAACGAAGTGGTTGATCATACAAATGATCAGCGAAGCATAGCTCAGCTTTCTAGGTCAAACGTACCTAAAAAAGTAAAAAAAGGAGACAATATCTTAGAACTTGAAACTGGGAACTATGTAGTAGCAGGATCCTTCAAAGTCTTTGACAGAGCGGAAGATTTCAGTGATCAATTATTTGAAAAAGGTTATAGAGACGTAATTGTAGGGTATGTTACCGAAACGGATCTTTATTACACTGTAATATTTCAATCCAAGAATTTAAAAATGGCTAAGGAACGTAGGAAAGCCCTTCAAGTCAAGAATGGCTTATCTAAATTATGGTTATTAACTGTTGAATAAGGTATTTAGGATGAAGAGAATATATTTACTAACAACGTTAGTCATATTAAACATAATACTATTGCAGAAAGGATATTCGCAAAATACTTTCATAAGTAGTATTGATAAGCAATCTGGCTCTCTCAATGAAATCGTTACCATAAACGGTAATGGTTTTGACGATAATATCAATAATTTAAGAGTCTATTTTGGTGGAGCCCAAGCAAATATTATTTCAGCTTCAACTACTATTTTAGAAGTTCAAATTCCTGCAAATGCATCCTTTGATCACATAAGTGTAATTAATCTGGTAAATGATACACACGTTACTTCTAGTGATCGCTTTTTCATAAGTCATAATGGGGGTGACTTTGATATTAACAGCTTTTCTGCCCAATCTATAAATACCACTGGACAAAGAAGCGTGTTTGATCTTTGCTTGTGTGATTTCAATAATGACGGAACTTCTGATATTGCAGCAACCAGTAATAATTCTGAAACTGGACAATTAGGAATTGTCACTATTTTCTCTAATAACAGCACAGTAGGGAGTATCAATTTATCAGCAACTGATATTTCCTTAGATGAGACTATTTTTACAGATTGCGGGGATTTGAACGGTGATGGGTTAGCTGATCTTATCCTTGCAGAAGGTGGTGCCCAAAATATTAGAATCTATACTTTTGAAAATACAAGTGCTGGAGGTATTATTTCATTTAATCAGGGTCAAGTTTTACAATTACCAATTCAAGCGAATGGAGATATTAAAAATGTTGATAGAATCATGATGCAAGACTTAGATAAAGATGGCCGTCAAGATATTATTACAACCAATACAAGTAATAATGTTTTAGATATATTCAAAAATATAGGTGTCTCAAATAATATTGCCTTCACCCCTACTCCATTGCAAATTCAACTAGCAGATGGTATTAACACTTCTGGACTTGATAGTTACGATTTAAATAATGATGGATTTGATGAAATTATTCTTACACCTTCTAGAAATGATAACATCTACATTTTACCAAATTCAAGTAACGTAGGAGAAATTATGTTTGATGATTTTATCGTTATCCCACAAGCTGGTAATTTAACTGCTGTGAAAGCAGGAGATTTTAACAATGACGGAATGGCTGATCTAATAAGCATAGATGGTGGGATTCTAGGAAGTACAGGTTCAACTGACGTTGCTAATATCTTTTTAAATACAACAACTTCTCCTGGTGGACAAATTCAATTTACTAAAGATTCAGATGTTTTGGTTAATGTAAACCCAGGAAGCATTGACTTAGGTGATTTAAATGGTGATGGTAGACTTGATATTGTAACTACCTCGTTAAGTTCAAACCCAGGTACAGGAATCTCTATATTGATCAACAATAGTACAGGGAGCAACCTTTCATTTAATTCATTTGAAATACCAACAACTACCAACTCCCGTAACATCAGGATAAATGACATAGATGGGGATGGTAGACCAGATATCGCTTTTACACATAACGTTGGAGGCAGTAGTTTTGGTGATATCTCAATTTTTTTAAACCAAAATTGTGTCATTCCTGAAATCAGTCCGGTACAAAACCAAACAATTACTATTTGCTCAAACAACCCATTAGAATTGCAAGCGACCCAATCTGGGGGTGCTACCTATAGGTGGGACTTAAATTTAAATGGTGCGGGGTTCACCACTGTTCAAGAATCAAATAGTTCTGTAATTGATGTTCGGAGTTTTGTGAATATGAATGAAACTGGGATCTTCAGGGTTTCATTGATTTCAGATGGTGGTGCTTGTGAAAATACTTCAGACAACTCTACAATTATTGTAGATGGAAATGATGCGATTACTCCTATCCTAAATTTACCAAATGGAAACAACATTTGCCCTGGAGATGAGTTGGTTTTGAGTTCTAACATAGTGAATGATGGATCCATAATATATGAATGGACAGCACCAGATGGAGAAACCTCCGATGATCCAGAGTTTAGAAGACCCGATTTTAAACCTAGTTTTGCGGGAAGATATGAATTGGTTATTATCACTGCTTCCTCATGTAGAAGCCCTGTAGGCTCTATAGTAGTTGGAGCCAGGAATGTCCCATTTATACAAATAGACAATGGTGGGTTCAACCAAATTTGTGCTGGAGATAGTAGAAGATTATCCGTACCTTCTTTTGATGGATTTAGTTACCAATGGAGACTCAATGATATCGATATACCAGGTGAAACGTCTACTACTTTAGATGCTATAGACCCTGGTTTATATAGCTTAATGATAACAGATGAAACTGGGTGTGACTTTGAAACTCCACCAACTAGCCTTACCCTGGTTACTAGACCTGTACCTTCCTTTACAGTAGACCCATTGACCTGTGTGGGACTACCAGTTGAATTTAATGCTACTTCCACTGGTTTTGGTGACTTGGCTATTGTCAATTCATGGGACTTCAGGGATGGCAATACAGATACAGGCACCCAACCCAGTAATACTTTTGCTACAGCTGGTACTTTTGAAACTCAGTTAACAGCTGAATATGCAGATTTACCTGGATGCTCCTCTCCAATTACACAAACAGTAACCGTGAGGACTCCTCAAAGTTTTGATATCATAACTCCTTCTGGGTTAGTAAAGTGTCCTAGTGAAGAATTAGTTTTACAGCTTCCTGAAAATTTTCAAAATTACCTTTGGTCAACTGGAGATACTAGCTTTGAAACACTTGCAGGTACTGAACCTAACGAAAGTAGTAATTTAATTACGGTAAGTTATACTGATGATGCAGGTTGTGAGGCCAGTTCTGAAGTAGAAATAACTAATTTCCCAAATTCAGAACTGGTAATAGAATCCAATTCAGTCATTGAAATGGATACGATTAGATTAACTGAAGATCAAGTGTCTATTGATCTATTTATAACAGCGGGCACAAACCCTATCTGGGGACCTGAAGAGGTAGTTGAAAACAATACAAGCAATCAAGTAACAGTTTTTCCTTCTGCAGCATTTACCACTGTTACTCTCTCAGCCACTACTTCTAATGATTGTAGAGAAACAGACACAATTGTAATAGTGAATAATTCAATTGTTCCAAGAAAAACTTTTTCCCCAAATGGAGATGGCTTTGGTTTTGAGTGTTGGGAAATACTTAATGCCCAGATCTTGCAAGGTTGTACTATTTATATATTTGATAGTAAAGGATTAATTGTGCATGAATCAAGCGCTCCTTTTGATAGTAATAATTGTATTTGGGATGGAACTTCAAATGGAAGAACTGTGCCTGAGGGAGCTTATTACTATGTGCTGAAATGTAACCAAAGTGAATTTAACAGCACTGGAAGTATCTTGTTAGCAAGATAAAAGTAACAACTAAACCTATTTAAATTTCTTTGAAATAGTCCAAGAAATGACTTAGATTATTTCAATTTTTTATTATTTAAGTACATTTGCAAAAAAAAGGTTATATTTAAATATTACCTTTTGAATACTTTAATGAAGAATTCTATGATAATTTTTATTTTAAGGGTTACATTTCCTTCATTGATAGTATTAATTAAAGAAAAAAAATAATTTTACCCATAAGTATGACTAATTTTATAAGAGCTACCATTATCGGTGTTTTCTTTTTAAGTTTCAGTGTTTCGGCTATGGCACAAGAAATTTGCGATAATGGAATCGATGACGACGGTGATGGCCTTGTAGATTGTTTCGATCCTGATTGTTCTGGGAGTGGATCATGTACAGATTTTTTCTTTGGAAACCCAGTCCTCTGTGAAAATGATCCTGACGCTCAGGAGTTCGCATTTGACTTGCAATGGGCTTCACCTAATACATCAGTACAGAGTAGTACTTCTGTTGTAGTGGGAGACCTAGATAATGATGGGATTCCTGAGGTGGTTACTACTAACTTCTTAGATAACAGACTCAATGTCATAAATGGTCAAACTGGAGAATGGTTATCATCAGGAAGACTCTCCTATTCTCCACAACAGACAGTCACTATAGGTAACATCAATGATGATGATTGTGCTGAAATTTTTGTTGCACAAGGATCAGTTCTTAATTTCGACGGAAATCCTGTAACTCAAACCATACAATCAATCAATTGTGATGTGACTGCAGTAAATTGGACAGCAACTTCAAACTTAGGTAGGGTGGGTAACCTATCTCTTGCTGATTTCAATGGCGATGGTGTTGCAGAATTATATCATGCAAATGAAATTTTAAATGCTGAGACTGGTGCTATTATAGTTCCAGGCACAGGCGCTTGGGAAACTGAATCTACTTTCGGTAGTATAGCTGCTGATATTTTAGCAGATTCAGAATGTGCTGATTGTAGTGGTCTTGAATTAGTAGATGGTGGTTTTATATATGCTATAAATATTGCTGCTGGAACAAAGACACTTGTCAAAAATATTAATGACTTATTGCCAAACAATGCGAGGTTTATCCCTAAGTTTTATGCTGATTGGAATATACAGTTCACTTTTACTTCTGTAGCAGATTACAATTTAGACGGTAATATGGATGTTGTTGTTTCTGGTGCACAAGGAAACTCTGTGGATGATCAAACAACAGTCTTTTTCTGGGATGTAGCAAACGATAGTACTGCTACTTTTGCGGATGTTGCCAATAACCACCCTAGAGGAACTGGTAGAATCAACATTGCAGACATGGATGGTGATGGTCAACTCAATTTATCCTATGTATCTAACCAGACACTTTATTGTTTGGATGAAAATATGGATTTGTTATGGGAAAGAGGAATCTTAGAAGGTTCATCTGGTTTTACTGGCTGTAGTGTTTTTGATTTCAATGGAGATGGCGAAACTGAAGTAATCTACAGAAGTGAAAGTACTCTTCATATTTTGGATGGAACAGATGGTTCCACAAGAAATTCTGTTTTTTGTCAATCAAGAACCTATTATGAATATCCATTGGTTGCAGATATAGATGGTGATGGTGCCAGTGAGATGTTAACTACCTGTTCAACTAATGACAATGCAAACTTTGAGCCTTTCTCAAACTCTTTTAATTCCCAAGTAAGAGTTTATCAAGCAGCCAATGGGGAAAGCTGGCAGCCTGCTAGGGAAGTATGGAATCAACATGGTTATTTTAATGTAAATATCAATGATGATCTTACAGTCCCTATTCAGCAACAAGATCACACAGTTGTTTTTAGTAATGGAGGTTGTCCTTTACCAGATGGCACTACATCAGAGTTCTTAGAAGTAAGGTCTCTTAACTCATTTCTAAACCAAGCACCCTTCTTAAATGAAAATGGGTGTACGGAATTTGCCACTCCTGATTTTCTTCTCGGGAACGATATTACTTTCACTCCTTCTCAATGTCCAGACACTGAATTTCAAGTTAGTTTCTCAATTAGCAACGCTGGTGATATTGACTTAAGTGGAAACCTACCCATTACCTTTTATAGTGGAGATCCTGAAATTGCAGGATCTATCAGATTAAATACTGTTGTTGAAACTTTATCTGATTTTAATCCTGGCCAAACCATTGCAATTAATCAAACAGTACAAGGCCCTGGAGGAAACTTTACGTTATTTATCGTAATCAATGATGCAGGGACTTTTGATCCACCAATAGATTTGGATCTTATTGCTGTTATTACAGAATGTGAGATTGGAAATAACAAAGCATCAGTAGAAGTAACCAGTGATCCTTTTACAATTACCGTAGAAAAATTACGTGACAACGACTTATGCGATGACAATCTACCAGATAATGGAGCTGCTAGAGCATTCTTCAGAGGTGAAATCCCTGCAGTAACTGAAGTTGTTTGGTTAGAAGATTTTACGGATTTAGATTTTGCTGCAACAGAGGATACTGGCGAAACAGCTTGGACAAGAACTCACTCACTTCATGATGGCGCTAACCTAAATCCATTTTCTGGCGTAGCTGGTTCTTTTGGAGGAAATTCCTTCGTGATGTTTAATACAGATGAAGAAGTAGTCTGGACTTCTGAAACCATTGATATTGATGGGTTTGAAAATATAGATATATTCGTTGACTTTTTATCTGGAGGTAGTTTAGAGGAAAATCAAGATTATGTAGAAGCCTATTATTCTTTAGATGGCGGTAGTAACTTTATTCAATTAAATAATGGAAGGCATGTAGGAAACTTTGGATTTGAAAGGGCTTCCACTACTGGCTTAGTAGGGACAAATATCATTATTCAGATTAGAGGCTTCAATTCGGCAGAGGGTGAGTTTTACGGAGCTGATAACATTAGGGTTGAAGGTACTCCTGCCCCTACTTTTGGAGAATTCACAGATGGTTATGTTTTTAACTGGTATCAAGAAAATGATTTCAGTAACATTCTATTCACAGGAGATACTTATCCAAACATGGCTGAGGGAACTTATAACGTAATTGGCTTCTTCACAGCCGGTAGTTGTGGATCTGATACGGCTACTGTTACGATTGATAGAATAATGACCCCACCCACCCTAGTACTATTTCAGACAAGTCCTAATACTAGTTGCGATGTACCTGATGGAGAATTAACCGCTGGTATTATCGATGTTTTTGATAGAGATAACGATGGCATTACAACTGATACAGTTACTGTAGGCTATGAATTTACAACTAGGTTTGACGATGTAAACTTTGTAGGTACTGGTCCTGTAATTGGTAATTTGGAAGGAAGAGAATATCAAGTAACTGCAATTGATTTACAAACAGGCTGTGATGTAACTGGAACGGTTAATATTACTACAAATGGTTTACCTGAACCAAATTTCACTGTCAGTGTAACCTCAACAGTAACCTCATGTACTAATTTGAATTCTGGAGCTCTTACAGCTACTTCAAATGATCCTGAACCAGTTACTTTCTCATGGTATAATGGAAACGTACCTGATCAAGGTCTCCCGCCTGATTTTGTCGGAAATGTTTATAGCGGAATCCCTCCTGGACAATATACAGTTATTGCAAGGTTTGACGTATCAAATTGCTTTAGTATATCTACCATTACACTGCCGGACGATACAGGTGCGCCTATAGCAGCTGCCAATGAAGTAACTCCTAATTCTCTTTGTATTGGAGGAAACGGTGTTGCAACAGCAACCGGTGACCTAGGTGCAGGACCAGCAGTTGCTGGATTAAGCTTTGAATGGTATCTAGGTTCTAATACCAATGAAGTTTCTGCAAACCTTTTACCCGGAGCAGTTGCTGGGTCTACTATCTCAGGAGATGGTGCAACTGCCAGTAACTTACCTAGCGGATTTTATACGGTAGTAGTTACTGAGACCGCCACGGGATGTTTTGGAATAGAAGTAGTTGAAATTACGGATAATACCACAATCCCAGATTTCAATGAAACTGCTTTTGTCATTACTTCTAATACGAGTTGCGACATTGACACAGACAGGCATAATGGAATTATTGACATTAGTAGCGTTACGCCTGCTTCTGGAGATTATACCTATAGAGTTTATTCTGGATTTTCTACTGCGACAGCTGATTTACTGGATGATAATAGCACTGGTATTTTTACTGGATTAACTAATGCTACTTATACAGTAACTGTGCAAAATGACAATACTTTTTGTACAAGTGCTCCCGAAACAGTTGTAGTTCCTTTAGAACAAGATTTACCTAATATTACCGCAACACCAACTCCTGATGAAGGATGTAATGACACTGGCTTAGGGGAGATTTTAGTAACGGCAACCAGTAATACGATAAGGAATGGCAGTATACAAGAGCCTGCTTCTTATACTTTTAGGCTATTTGAAGGCACCAACACAACTTTACCTGCAGCCCAAGAAAGAACAGTGACTAACGGAGCAACTGGATTTAACTTTACAGGCTTAACTGATGGTACTTATAGAGTGCAAGTGATCAATGATGATTTAACCTGTTCTGCAACAGTGGATGTTGTTGTAACGAATAATGAAACATTACCTGAAATTGTAAGTGCAATTCCATTCCCTAATACTTCTTGTAATGCTACTTTAAATGGCCAAGCGTTTGTTGAACTACCAGGGGCTGTAGCCGACTTCAATATTAGATGGTACAATGGTGACATCATTGACGATGTTACCCCTGGTGTATTAAGAGCTGAAACTGGTCAAACTTTAACTGGGTTAGATGATGGTAATTACACAGTAGTCATTGAAAATATAAGAACTGGTTGTATCAGTTTACCACAAACAGTAACCGTTGTAGACCAACCTTTCTTTCCAAATATTAGCTTTGACCCGGAAGTAGCTTTGACTGATTGTAGAAATGCCAACGGTTCATTAACTATTTCGGTGACTGACCCAACTAACCCTACATTAGACTTACCAGTTGGCGACTTAACCATACAATGGTATCAAGGCACATCAAACGCAGGAACACCTGTCCCCAATACTTTTGGTGGAAACACCTTAACAATTACCAACCAAGATGCAGGAGACTACTTTGTAGAAGTTACAGTTGATGCATTCGGTTGTAGCAATTCAGCAACAACAGAAATAACAGACGGTAGAGTATTCCCGGTAATTACATCAGTAGTAGAAACAGCACAAAATACAATTTGTGACAACAGCATTACTGACTTTAATGGAGTGGCAACAGTCCAATCTATTACAATAGATGGTTCATCTGTTGATTTTTCAGGTTATACTTTTGCTTGGTACACAGGAAGTGATGTTACAGGAACTCTGCTTTCCGATACTGATAACGTACTTGATAATATTCCTGGTGGTGTAGAAGATGGAGTTTATACAGTAGTGGCAACTAACCCACTAACAAATTGTGAATCCGCTCCTGCTACGGTGACCATTACACCTAACTTAGAAGTACCTCAGGTAAACTTACTAGATACTGACAATAATATGGTTTGTGATCTAGCATTTGCTAATAATACTTTTAATGGACGTATTAGGGTGATTCCAGTCATACCTACTGGCCTAAGTATTACAGATTATACATTTACTTGGTTCCAAGGTCAAACGACAGATCCAGGACAGCTTGTCTCAAATATAGCGAACTCTTTAGCTGCGGTTGGAGCTGTAAATGTTTCCTTAAGTAATATACCTGGTGGTACCTATAGATTATTAATGGTTAATAACCTAACAGGTTGTCAAAATACATTTGATTTCACTATTATTGATGATAATGCCATCATTCCAATTATAGATGGAGATAATTCTGAAGTTAATAATAATACTACCTGTGAGGTTCCTGGCAATGGATCTATCATCGCAGCATTAGATCTTGATGGCATTGAAATTAATGGAGTAACCAACGATGAAGATTTCCAATTAGTTTCCTCTTGTAACACAATTGTATTAGATGATGCTAATCCAATAGGTGAAAATGGATTCCAATTGACAGCTGATGATTTTGATCAATTTGGGAGAATTTGGCTCGGAGATACGCTAGACCTCAGTAGACCTTTAAGGTTTGACTTTGGATTATACTTGGGTGAAAGGGATACAGATGGTGCAGATGGTATCGCTTTTACTATGCACAGAGACACTAGAGGGTTTGATGCTAGGGGAAGAGTTGGTGGAGATTTAGGCGTTGGAGATACTCAATCAAGTGGTGGTGGAGCTTTTGCTACATTTGATAGAATTGAACCTTCAGTATCTGTTGAGTTTGACACTTTTAGAAATGGGGATTTAAGTGATCCATCCTTTGATCATACTAACCTATTCTTAAATGGAGATATTTCAGTTCAAACTACTGCTCCTGTTCAAATTCTAGAAGGAGAAAACGATGCCGAGAATGGAGATACTTTAAACGTAACAATCGTTTTAAGGCAAATTCCAGCAGGCCAGCAATTACAAGTATTCATTAATGAGTCTATGAGATTCGAGTATATAGGAGATCTTGTAAATGATGTTTTTGGAGGTGAAACTCAAGTATTAGCTGGTTTTACTGCTTCCACTGGTGGGGCTAGAAATGATCAAAGAGTGATCATTTCTCCTTATTTTGACAGGTTTGCCTACGAATGGTATGATGGTACTAGTGTAGACCCAGACTCTTTAAGAGCTGAGGGTCAACCATTCTTATGTGGGTTATCTGAAGGTTTCTATACCTTAAGAGTTATAGATAATACCACGGGTTGTCTATCTGATCCTTTCACTTACAGAATAGAAGACTTAGGAGAAGTAGTAGATTTTACGGCTGATGCTGTGAATACACTGAACAATACTATTTGTGATCTGTCTACTGCTACCGCCACTACAAATAATGGCCAAATTACAATTTTACCTGATGACGGAACGGATCCAGCAGACTATACCTATTCGTGGGTCAACGATGCAAATGGAGCACCTGTTCCTTTCACAGGAATCGGTAATGTCATTTCTGAATTAGCGGGTGGAACGTATACAGTTAGTATTGTAGATACCAATACCAGTTGTGATAGGGAATTCCAGTTTACCATTTTAGATAGCACAGTGG
The DNA here is from genome assembly GCA_937958005.1 of uncultured Cyclobacteriaceae bacterium. Lineage (GTDB taxonomy): Bacteria > Bacteroidota > Bacteroidia > Cytophagales > Cyclobacteriaceae > JANSWY01. Next base: position 92,022 of record CALGOB010000040.1, on the reverse strand, counting down.
ATCCAATCATTCCAGATGTAACAGCTAATGTGGTTCCTGTAAATAATTCTATCTGTGAAGGTGGTACAGGTTTTGCCAATGGAGGAATTAATGTAAATGATGCTAGTATTACTTTAGATGGTACTGCTGGCACAGGAACATTCGTATTTAGATACTATTCTGGAACTTCAGTTGTTTTAGATAGTTTAATTGAAAATGGTGACAACCTATTTACTCATAGAGATCCTGCTTCTACAGTTACTTCTGTAGGGGTAACGGGTGCTAATACTAGTAGTATTAGCGGTTTAAATGGTGGATTCTATACAGTTATTGCCATTGAAGAAACAACAGGTTGTATTTCTAATCCTGTTACCGTTTTTGTTAATGACGTACCAGCTAACCCTGACTTTTTAGTTGCTGGAATAGGTACAGAAACAATCAATAACAGCACCTGTGATAGTACACTCCCAACCTCCCAGTTTACAGGACAAATAACTGTTTCATTAGCTGATGGGTCTACCGATTTATCGGATTTTACTTTTGAGTGGTTTGAAGGAAATGGTACGGGAAATGCAGTTTCACCTGCTGATACAGATAATGTTTTAAATAATGTAGCAGGTGGTACCTATACAGTTGAAATAACGAACAGCATTACCAATTGTGATACCTTAATTGTTCACACAATCATTGATGAGCAAATTTTACCGGTTATCCCTGATGTAACTACCAATGTAGTTCCAGTTGATAATTCGATTTGTGATGGAGGTACAGGATTCCCTAATGGAGGTATTGATGTAACCGAGGCTAGTATTACTTTAGATGGTACTGCAGGCACTGGTTCTTACATATTCAGGTATTATTCAGGAACTTCTGTCATATTAGACAGCTTAATTGAAGATGGTGATAACATATTTATTAACAGAGACGCAGCTTCAACAGTAACGGCTGTAGCTGTATCAGGTGCTGGCACCAGTAGCATTAGGGGATTAAATGAAGGTGCTTACACCGTAGTAGCAGTAGAACAATCTAGCGGTTGTGAATCCAATCCGGTCACTGTTTTTGTAAATGACAATCCAGCAAACCCTCCTTTCCAAGTGTCGAGTGTGGCTGGTGAAACTGTCAATAATAGTACTTGTGATGATACCTTACCCACTTCACAGTTTACAGGACAAATAACCGTTTCACTAACCGATGGGTCTGCTAACTTAACTGACTTCACTTTTGAATGGTTTGAAGGAAATGGTACTGGATCTCCAGTGTCACCTGCTGATAATGATAACGTTCTTAACAATGTAGCTGGCGGTACTTATACAGTTCAGATTAGAAATAATAGCAGCCAATGTGATACCCTAATTGTTCACACGATTATAGATGAGCAAGTTTTACCTGTTATACCAAATGTTGCCACAGACGTAGTTGCAGTAGATAACTCCATTTGTGATGGTGGTACGGGATTCCCTAATGGTGGGATAGACGTTGATGATGCCGTTATCACTTTAGGTGGAGTTGCTGGCACAGGAACCTACGTCTTTAGGTATTATTCGGGTCCTTCTGTAGATGCAGACAGTTTAATTAATGATGGAGATAATATATTTGTTCACCGTGACCCTGTATCGCCTGTTTCTGCTGTTGCTGTGACAGGGTTTACCAGCAATTCAATAAGAGGACTTAATGAAGGTTTTTACACAGTGGTTGCAGTAGAACAATCAAGTGGTTGTGTTTCTGATCCAGTAACGGTTTTTGTAAACGACAACCCAGCCAATCCAGCCTTTGTAGTTTCAAGTGTGAATTCTGAAACCTTTGACAACACAGTTTGCGATATCTTAGTAAGTGGAGGACCTTCTCAATTTAATGGTCAAATTACGGTAGTACCTGATCCGCTTGGATCATCCAACATTGCTGATTTCAGTTTCCAATGGCATACAGGATCTGGAACTGGCACTCCTATTGCAAGTGCTGCTAATGCAAGTGCGGTCACCAACATACTCACAGGTATAAATGGTGGAACATATACCGTCTTGATTACCAATTCAACCACCCTTTGCGAAACAACGATAGAACACACCATTTTTGATGATTCAGAAATTTTAACATTTGATGATTTCACAGTAGATGTAAGTGCCATAGATTTAACTGATTGTCCAGGTGGTGCTAACTATCCAAATGGTGGAATTACGGTAGATACTACGAATATCACCAACGGATCTGGCAATTATAGAATTGACTATTTCTTTGTGAATGAAGCAACTAATGTATCTACTAGGATTGATGAAGTAGACAACAGTAGGGATATATTTGATATTAGAGGAGTAGGGATAAACCCAGCTTTGGTAAACAGAAATGTGGATGAACAGACTGTTGGATCTTTAACGGGTCTAAATGAGGGAACTTATATGGTAGTCGCTATTGACTTAGTAACCGGTTGTCAATCAGCCCCAGTTACCGTAGTAGTTGATGAAAATCCATCTACTCCAGATTTTTCTGTAGATGGAGATCCTGCTATGACCTTTAATAATTCAGTCTGTGATGTAGCAGTTGCTACTGGAGGATTTAACGGTCAGATTACAGCCATTTTAAATGATGCTACCAGTTTAACCGATTATACTTTCCAATGGCATGTAGGTACTGGTACTGGTAACCCCATTACAATTGCTACTCCTAATACCACAGCTGAAACTGCTGCTAGTGCTACCACTTCTGTGTTAACAGGAGTAGCTGGAGGTACTTATACCTTATTAGCTACTAACATTGCCACTCAATGTATGTTAGAATTACAACATACCATTGACGATGAAACTACCCCTCCTACTTTCACTGATATAGAGGCTGACATAGTAGAAGTAGATGTAACTAATTGCGATGGAAATACACCAGGTTTTCCAAATGGAGGAATTAATGTTACTGAATCATCCATCAATGGATCAGGTTCTTATAGTTATGAATATTATTTTGGTAATACTACAGTAGCAGCCAATAGAATAAGTGATGGTACTAATATCTTCATTCAAAAAGGTGGCACTCCACCTTCTGCTTCACCAGTCATCAATGTATCAGGTGCTACTACCTCCTCTATCACCGGGTTAAATTCTGGAGATTATACTGTGGTAGTGATCGATCAAGTAACTGGTTGTAGATCAGTACCTGCTACAGTGACTATCAATGAGGTAATTGCTCCGTTGCCAGTAGAGATTGCTGCAATAGGATCCGGTAGTTTGAATAATACCGTATGTGATGAAACCCTTGCGACTGGAACATTTAATGGCCGTTTAGAAGTGATCACCAACCCTGCGACTACCCCAATTTCTAACTTTACCTTCCAATGGTTTAATGGATTGACAACTAATCCAACAGAAGAAAACACGAGCAGTGTCAGTTCCGTGCTCTCTAATTTGGCAGGTGGAAATTATACCGTCATTGTAACGGATAGATTTAATAACTGCACCTTGACTTTACAAGGAACCATCATTGATGATACTAACAATCCAGAATTTACAGATCCTGTTGCCAATGTAACGGCCAATGATGTGACTATTTGTTTTAATCCAAATGTTTCTCCTGCAGCATCTGCAGGGTATCCTAATGGTGGAGTGGCTGTTAATTTAGCTGACCTAGTAAGCTATACAGGCACACCAAGTGATTACTTAGTTAACTATTATGTAGGAACTTCTGCAACAGCTAATCTACTGAATCCACATTTTGGGGATGACATTTTTGATATCAAAGAAAATATATTTGGCTTACCTCCTCAAGTAGAGTCAGCAAACGGAAGTGTCGTTAGAGATAATTCAACTGGAGATGTTGCAAGTATTACTGGTCTAGATGATGGTGATTATACGATCACTGTGACAAACTTGGTCACTGGATGTATTTCGTTACCAGTAACTGTTACTGTAGATGAAGTCCCTACTAATCCAGATTTCTCTGTATCAGCAATAGGAAATGACACTAGAGACAATACGGTCTGTAACATTACAGTACCAGGAGGGCCAACTACTTTTAACGGTCAAATAACTGTACTACCAAACGTAGGAAATTTAGGTGATTTCACTTTTGAATGGTTTGAAGGAAGTGGTACTGCACCAGCAAATGCCCTTGCGGATAATGATAATATCCTAAATAATATCGGTGGTGGTACTTATACTGTTAGAATAATTGATATCAATAGCAATTGCGAATCTCTGATAGAGCATACTATTTTAGATAACAATTCTACAACACTTACTTTTACTAATGTACTTGTAGATGTGATTCCTGAAAACATTACGGATTGCCCAGGTGGTTTAGGTTATCCTGATGGAGGGATTGTAGTAGATACTACGAGTATCACCAATGGCTCTGGGTCTTATTTAATTCAGTATTTCATAGGAACCTCAGCAGTAGCCAGTAACCTAATTACTTCTACAGATAATACGCAAAACATATTTGCTCAAATGGATCCTCCAGTAGTACCTGATGCTGGTACAGTAAATCAAAATGTATTAGCTGATCCTATAGGTACTATAACTGGATTAAGCGCAGGTAATTACACAGTAGTCGTATTTGATTTAGTAACAGGTTGTCAATCTGATCCTATAACGAGAGAAGTAGTAGAAACGCCTACTACACCAGCTTTTGAAATAAGTACAGTTGCTACCTTAACAAGTAATAATACGGTTTGTGACGAAACTTTAGCAACAGATGGATTTAATGGTAGAATCACTGCCTCTGTAACAGATGGTTCAGATCTTGCTGACTATACTTTCCAATGGTATGAAGGAGCCTCAACTGATGCAGCTGATGCCATTGCGGCACCTGAAGGTACTGCCAGTACATTAGATAATATAGATGGAGGTACTTATACGGTAATCGTTACTAATATTGCTACACAGTGTCCATTAATTCTTCAAGGGACTATTCAGAATGATGCTACCCCTCCTTCTCTATCCTCTTTAGCTGCAGGTACAAATGTTATTAATGTAACCTTCTGTGCGGACACTGATGCATTAGGCACTCCAGTTTTCCCTAATGGAGGAATAGATGTAATTGAATCACAAATAGTAGGTGGAACAGGCAATTATGATTATCGATATTACATTGGTAACTCTGTAGTAGTAGATAGCTTACTGGATAACAACGATAATATTTTTGTTCAAAAGAATATTACCGCTGCTCCTAATGCACTTGATGTAACAGGTGCAAATTCAGCGTCTATCAGAGGACTTAATGCAGGTAACTATACCATTGTCATTGTAGATACTGGTTCGGGTTGTGAATCTGCACCAATTACGGTCACTGTTATTGAAGAGATCGCAGATTTACCTGTTGAAATAGTAGCCATTGGAAGCGGAAGTAATAACAATACGGTTTGTGATCCTAATGGAACTACCGGTCCTTCTAATTTCAATGGTAGATTAATGTTAGTAACTACGGATGGGACTGATATAGATGCTAATTATACTTTCCAATGGTTCGATGGCGCTAATACAACAAATGACATTACGCCAGGTGGTACCGCCTCCGTACTAGATAATCTTGATGGAGGCACCTACACAGTGGTGATAACAAGTAATCTTAATAATTGTACGCTCACTTTACAAGGAACTATTATCAATGACACAGAGGACCCAGAATTCGCCAGCGTTACAATTGGAGTCACTGCTGAGGATGTAACATTGTGTTATGACGCAACTACTACCCCTAGAGCTGTAGCTGATTACCCTGATGGAGAAGTAAATGTAGACTTAGGCAATCTTGTTGATTATACAGGTGATCCAACTGACTACCTAGTCAGATATTATGTGGGTAATTCAGTGGTTGCTTCTAATTTGCTTAATACGAGTGGTTCAAGTACTATCTCAGTACAAAAAGCTGCATTTGCAGGAACAGCTGATCAAGAACCATTGACTAGTAGATTAGTGACTCAAGTAACCAATGGTGATGTCATTGGCCTAAGAGGGGTAGATGATGGAGATTATACTGTATCTGTAATTAACCTAACAACTGGTTGTGAATCACTACCAGCTTCGGTAACTGTTGAAGAAAATCAAGTTGATCCTGTTTTCACTTTTACCCCAGTAAATAATACAGTTTGTGATTTTGCGTTAATAGGAGATTATAATGGTAGCATTACTTTAGCTACCACAGATTTAACAGTTAGTGATTACACTTATACTTGGTACTTAGGTCAAAATACTGACGCTGCCAATGAGATTCCTACCAATGAAGTAACTACTGCCAATGCTAGTAATCATATCCTCTCTGAAATACCAGGGGGAACTTACACGGTATTAATCAGAAGTAATGCAACCAATTGTACTTCTACCTTAGAAGTAACCATTACTGATGAATTAACTGACATTCCAGTAGTAACAAGAGGAGCTACTCCTGTAACAGATGTTACCGTTTGTGTAGGTGCAACTACCTACCCAGATGGTGCGATCAGCATTGCCTCTGTAGCTGGTGGTTCTGGTGCTGGAAATTATAGTTATGAATGGTATTTTGGTACTACCGTAAATGCTGCTAATTTAATAGTTGATGACAATGTGCAAAGTATACTGGTTCAAAAAGATCCTGCCACTACTGTCACAGGTGTTGCAGTAGACATTGATTCTGCAGCTACTAATTCAACAATCTCTGGTCTTGATCCTGGTGATTATACGCTCAGAGTAGTGGATGCATTAACTGGCTGTACATCTGCCATTGAGAATTTTGAAATAAATGATGCTGCACCTGGTGTTACTGGAACCATTAGTGTGAATAATGATGATTTCTCATGTGATTCAACCACTCCAACAGGTAGTTTGACAGTTAATGCCACAAGTGCAGGTAGCTATACTTTCGAATGGTTTAATGGAAGTACGGCTTCTGGAACAGCAATTGCAACTGGAATTACTAGCAGTGCTACCAGTAGTACATTGACAGACGTAAGCAATGGAAACTATACCGTATTAGTAACTAATACTGCTACTGCCTGTTTCATGACTTTCACTGGCGAAATTGAAAGAGTTGTTCCTGAGATCAATTTGATCGGGAATCCTACGGCTCAATCAGATTGTTCTCCAAATGGTATAGCAGAAGTATCTGTAGATTTAGTAGCTTTATTTACTGGGACAACACCTGATGGGTTTACTCCTAATTTCACCTTTGCATGGTTTGATGGAAATACAGCTGTAACTACTTTAACTGATGGAGTTATCAGTAATCCAAGTCCTAATATAAGTAGAGTGAATGGTTTACTAGCGGGTCAGTACACTGTGGTTGTGACTGAAACCAATTCTGGTTGTACCAGTGACCCAACTATTATTACTATAAATGATGAAATTTCTGCCTTAAGACCTACCATTTCAATAATACCGACGAATATCCCTAGTGATTGTGCACAATCTAATGGAGCAATTGCTGGATCCATAACAGCAGTTCCTGCTGCCGTTGCTGGTCATAGTTTTAGGTTCGAATGGTATGAAGGATCAGACGACTTTGCAAATGGCCCTAGTGCTGGAACTTTCCTTAATGACCTCGATGAATTGATTTCTAATCCTGGAGTACCTGTTTCTGTAGTAACCAACCCAGGTGTTGGAACTGCTGGTACTGCAAGTTTAGGGAATCTAATAAGTGGTTTGTACACGCTAGTCGTTATTGATGAAGATACTGAGTGTAGATACCAAGAAGTATTTGATCTACCATTCAATGATCAGCAAACTACAACAACCCTAACCATTGAACACGTGGAAGCATGTCCTGATAATGGTATTGCTAGAGTAGGTTTAGCAGATAATGACCCAACTGGTTTAGATGGAGATCCAGCAACTACAATTGGTTTTATTGCCGATGAAAATGATGACATTACTCAATACACAATTTACCTATATGCCGGAAATGGTGTCCCTGCGGATAGGTTTACTCCTTATATTTTCGAAGGATTAATATTCCCTTATTCATTCAATCCAGTAACTGGTCAATTATTCAATGGGGACAGTACAATTGTAGTAAATGATCCGAACGATCCTGCAAATATTGGATTAAGTCTACCTCCTCTTGACCCATTGGAAGAAGGGGAGGAAGCAGAGTTCATATTCTTACCAGCAGGTCCTTATACAGCTATAGCTAGAGAAATACCAAATACTAACTTTGGATCAAACAATAGATGTTTCACTAGGGCTTCTGTAGATCAGATTATAGAAGACAGAGCGCACAAACCTGTAATAACAGCTAGTTCTACCACTCCTAATACGGTTTGTGATTTAGTGAATTTCGATGCAAGTGGGTCAGTGTCTGTATCGGTTATACAAGATGTTGCGGACACATTCCCTACTACTCAAGGGGTTGGTTTTGAATTTGTATTGTATGATGGAGAATTGAGCAGCGATACTGAATTGGACAGAGAAGCATTCACCACTGCTACTGCAACCTATACTAGTGATCCAACTACTGATCCATTAGACGCAGGACGTTATTTAGTAGAAATATTCCGTAGAAACGATGCTACAGGTGTCTTAAACGGATGTGTAAGTTCTATCATCTTAACTGTACAAGAAATTCCTGAAGTGCATGAAGTAATTGCTGCTAGTGTACAACAATTAACTAACTGTACACCAATTGCAGGAAACCCAGCCATTAGCATCGTAGATGCTGGAATAACAATAAATGGAACTATGTTATCAGATGGATCTATTACACAGGATGTCAGCGATTATGTTTTCACTTGGTATGATGATGCTTTTGATCCTGCTAATGTAATTGCTGGTCAGACAGGGGCAACATTAGATATAGGTGCCTTATTTGTTGGAGGAACTATCACAGATGCTACTGGTGAATTCTTTGTAACTGCCAGAAATAGTAACAATGGTTGTGAAACTGCTCCTTTTAGAGTTGAAATCATACAAGATACAGAAGACCCTGCGGTTACTTTAGCTGTAGTAAGAGATGATAATAGTTGCGACACTGATCCTAATGAAGGAAACGGTCAAATTTCATTTAGCATAACTAATCCGGCATTAAACAGTCCATATAGTTATCAATGGTATGCAGGAACAGATAATAATCCACTTAATGCATTGGCCAATGGTGCTCCTATTGCTGGCGCAGTTGGTGTTGTAAACGGTGCAACATTAGCTGATTACTCCGTTACCTTAGAAGGTGTGAATGGAAACCAAAGTTATACGGTTGAAATTATTGACATCAGTGATCCAAACAATACTTGCTTTGTATTATCTACCACCTTCCTAAATGAGATTTTAACACCTCCTTCATTAATTGAAGCTAATTTCACTGACATTAATAACATGAATTGTGTAGGGCCAAATGGTCAGATAACAATTAACAGTGTCAGAGAAAATGGAGTCAATGTAGCATTAGGTCTATTGGCAGATGGAGTTACTCCAAACTATTCTTTCCAATGGTTTGATCCACTTGGAGCGGGTATTGTAGGTACCGATGATGGATCTGGAATTGGTAATCAGATCAGTTCTTTAGTAGGTGGTACTTATGAAGTAATAGTCACTAACAACGAAACTCAGTGTATCAGCCAGAGAATTGAGATTGAGATTGAGGACGATCAGGTGAATCCAACCATCACTCCTTTAACTAATGTAGACAATACATTATGTTTTGACGCCAGTACACTACGAGGTAATGGTATGCTATCTATTGAAGTTACTGAGACTGTCGGTTCTCCTTTTGCAGTAGGAAACTACGACATCACATGGTTCAGAGGAAACAGTACAGATCCAGATGATGAGATATTCCCAAATAATGGTGTAAATCTTTTAAGAGGTCCTACTGCAGCACAAACTAATGACCTAGCATTAACAGGTTTAAGTGAAGGGGAATATACAGTAAGAATAACTAAAATGACTGGGGTTGCTTTTGCTCCTAATGCCGGTTGTGAAATCATCAGTACCTTCAGTATTGGAACAAGCGAACCAGCTCTTACAATTGCCTTATCAGACATACAGACAGGCGATAATGAAAATTGTGTTGGGTTTACCGGGTTTATCGAAATTGATGATGTACTGGTCAATGGAGCCGTAGAAGAGCTAGTTGGTGATTATACATTTGCATGGAGAAACCCTAACGGAAGTTTAAGAGCTGAGACTGGAAATAGAATTGAAACATTAGAAGGCGGAACTTATTCAGTAGTGGCCACCAATGATAATTCGGATTGTGATACGGGGACTCCTATAGAAATTACCATAGATGATATACAGGTAAACCCTACGGTCAATTTAATTGCTTCTTCAGTAATGGATGATACTTTCTGTGATAATACAGGAAATGCTGGAAATGGGGCATTGGAAATTCAAATATTTGAAAACGACCTAACAAGTGCCTCTCCAGAAGCAAATTTCGATATTGTTTGGTATAGAGGTCCTAGTGTAGTTGTAGCCAATGAAATTTTCCCTAACGATCCAGGAACTAATAGAGGTACAGCAGCACTATCTAGCGGCCCTTCCTTAACAGCTTTAGAGGGATTAAGTCAAGGAGATTATACAGTAGTCGTTACTAAAATGGATGGGGCACCAGGATTTACACCAAATGCGGGTTGTACTTCCACTACTACCTTCACCATTGGTTCTGATCCAGATGTATTAACATTGGATCCAGTAGTCAATTTTGTAGCAACTGATAACCAAAACTGTGCTGGAAGCTTCAATGGTTCTATCCAGGTAAATTCTGTCTCAGTAAATGGAGTTCCAGATGCCACATTAGGGAATTACACCTTTACTTGGGTTGATGGAAATGGAAATCCAGTGGCTGCTACCGACGCTGTTGGGAATCGTATAGAGAACCTTGAAGGTGATATCACTTATACGGTAAATGTGGTAAATAATGCTACGCAATGTAACGTGACTGATGTTGAAATATTTATCGATGACCTACAAGTAGATCCAGTAGTTTCATTAGTTGATATAAACGATGATACTTTCTGTGAGAATGGTCCAGTCACACCAGCAGGTAGAGACTTCTTAGGGGACGGTAATATCACTATTAGTATTTCAGAAGGTGGGTCTACCCTTTCTTCAGCAACTTTAAATAGTGATTATACTATTAACTGGTATAGAGGAGATGATAATAGTACGCTTGCCCTAGTAAGTGGAGAAGGTGATTTAGTTATTAGTGCTGACAGAACTCAATTAACTGGATTAAATGATGCCAACTACACGGTAGAAATCATCAAAAATGGAGCAGGGGCAACTGCACCTAATCTGAGTTGTAGCACAATAGTTACTTATACAGTAGGAAGAGATGAAGCTGTATTAGCAATTGATCAAGCGGATGTTGACAATGCAGTAAGCGATAATCAAAACTGTGTAAGTCCTAATGGAAGCATTGTTGTAAGAGACATTTTAGAGGATGGTGTCCAAGTACGAGTCAATAACACCTTACCAACTCCAAATTATACATTTGAATGGAGTAATGTTACCAATTCACCAGCTGTACCATTAGTAGGTGTAGATGTTTTAGGAGGAATTGGCAATGGACTTAGCAATTTATCTGCCGGTAGTTATCAAGTAATCGCTACAAATACAGAAACCGGTTGTGTAACTGCAGCTACAGTATTTACTGTTGAGGATGTACAAGTAGATCCTGCTATCTCTGTTATTAGCAATGATGACAATACTTTGTGCTTTCTTCCTACAACTTTCAATGGAAATGGTGAGATTTCTTTAGCAGTCACAGAAACCAATGCGGTATTCAACGAAGCTAATTATACGATCACTTGGTACAGAGGAACCAATTTAATAGCAGCAAATGAAATATTCCCTGTTGATGGCGGTGATAGAGGAACGGCTAATCAACCTGGTGCTTCTTTACTTTTATTAGATGGACTAAGTGCTGATGATTATACAGTCATGATTGTTAAAAATGGCACCAGTCCAAATGCTGGTTGTGAAGTGACCAGTACCATAAGAATAGAGACTGATACACCAGAATTAACTTTAGATATTACAGCAGATGTAGCAAGTGGTAATAATATCAATTGTGATACAGATCCTGCTGACTTAACTGGTTTTGTGGAAGTCACACATATCAGAGAGGATGATACAAGAATTGATATTTCTACAGGCAACTATTCTTTTGTATGGACAAATGTAACTGCCGGTGGAACAGTCACTCCTACTACGCCAAATGGACCAAGAATACAAAACCTTGCTGGTGGCACTTATAGAGTAGTCATTACCAATGATGATACAGGTTGTTTCACAGCACCTATTGATGTTGAAATAGAAGACGAACAAGTCAATCCTGTAATTAATGCTTCTTTACTAAGGGATGATACTTTCTGTGAAAATGGAATCAATAATGATCAAGGGGATGGTCAGTTAACAATTGAGATCTTTGAAAATGGTGCGCTTGCAGCAACTCCTGGAGATTTCAGCATTACTTGGTACAGAGGTACAGTAACCAATGCTGTAAATGAAATTTTCCCACTTGATGGTGGAACTAGAGGTTCCGCTGATCTTGTAAGTACTCCTTCCTTATTCGCCTTAAATGGTTTAAGTCAGGGAACTTACACGGCAATAGTTAGCAAAAACACTGGTACAACACGTAATGCTGGTTGTTCTACAACAGCTTCCTTTACTATAGGATCTGATGAACCAGTATTAACGATTGAACCAACAGTAAACTTTACTTTCCAGGACAATCAAAATTGTTCTCCTGTTGAAAATGGGTTTATTCAAATTAATTCTATCAATGTAGATGGAACTCCAGATGCCACACTTACCAATTATACATTTACCTGGACGGATGGAACTAATCCTGTAGTGGCTACGGATGCTGTAGGTAATAGAATTGAAGGTTTGTCTGGAGATACTTATTCTGTGACAGCAGTTAATAACAATACTGGATGCGAGGTCGCTAATGTAGAGATTGAGATTGAAGATACTCAGGTAGATCCAATCATAAACTTAATGGATATCAGTCCTGATGTCTTCTGTGACAATGGAACTGTTGCAAGCCCTAGAGGCAATGGAAGTATTACACTTGAGGTTACAGAAGACGGGAATCCTATTAGCATAGGAGATTACACGATTAATTGGTTTAGTGGAAATGATGCGACTGCTCCTCCTTTAGTGAGTGGTGTTGGTACTGTATTGATTACATCAGGTGGTCAAGAATTAACTGGATTAAGATCTGGAAATTATACAGTAGTGGTTCGTAAGAACAATGCGGATACTCCTAATGCTGCCTGTAGTTCAACGACTACTTATACAATAGATCCTGAACCAGCAACCGTAACGATAGCTCAAGCAGATATTTCTAAAACTGATAATCAAAACTGTACAGATCCAAATGGCTCTATTACTATAGATGCTGTATTTGTAGACGATGTAAGATTCCCATTAACAGCTACTAATTTCACATTTGTGTGGATGAATGTTACAGATCCAATTACCCCTGTAGCTGTCCCTGTAGCTAACATAACGAATGTTGGTGGTGGCCAAGAAAATGCTTTAGTGAATCTTGCAGCAGGATCTTATAGTGTAGTTGCAACAGACACGAATGCTGTTGGCTCAAGATGCTTTACTTCAGATATCATTACAATAGTAGATGATACCCAACTGGATCCAGTTATTCAGTTTACATCTTCTGATGCCGATACCTTCTGCCCTACCCCAGCAACGATCAATGATGGTAATGGAACGCTGAATGTAACTATTTCTGAAAACGGTACAGATATTTCAATTGCAGACATTATCAGTAATTATAGTATTGTTTGGTATAGAGGAAGTACAGATGCTCTTGCTAACCAGATCTTCCCTACTATTGGTGGGTCACCCGTGGGTTCTGCAACTCAAACCAATTTATTGGCCTTAGCTAATTTAAGGGCTGGCACTTACACAGTAGTGGCTACTAAGAACAGCGGATTGGCCTTTACTCCTAATGCAGGATGTACGACCACTGCGACCTTTACTGTAGACTCTGATCAAGCGATATTAGCAATATCTCCAAGTTTGGCATCAACTAATAATCAAAATTGTGAGAACCCTAATGGTACGATAACAGTCAGTGAAATTCTAGAGGATGATGTACCTACAGCAACACTGGCTGATTATACTTTTGTTTGGACAAATGTTACGGATGCAACTAGCCCTGTAGCAGTTCCAGCGGCAAACATTACCAGTATTGGTGCAGGTGCAACAAATAATGCTTTGATTAGCCTTGCTGCTGGTTCATACCAAGTAGTCGCCACCAACAGTACTACCTTATGTACTACTGAGGAATTGATCACCATTATAGATGATGTAAGCATCAACCCAATCATTAATGCGGTGGCATCTGGGACTTCTGACGATACTTTCTGTGATAATACTGGAAATAGCGGTAATGGAACACTGGAGGTTGAGTTATTAGAAGCTGGTGTAAATGGAGTGCTTGGTAATTATACGATCACTTGGTTCAGAGGAAATACAACTGATGCTGCTGATCAAATATTCCCGACTGAAGGTGCTAATACCTTAAGAGGAACAGCAACTATTGCTGGTAGTATTTTAGCATTAGAGAATTTAAGTGCTGGTACCTATACAATCATGGCAGAAAAATCAGATGCAGTTTCACCAAATGCCGGTTGCGAAGTTGTAAGCACATTTGTAATAGGAAGTGATGAAACAATTATTTCTATAGATCTAACTGCTGGTGTTGATACGCAAGACAATTTGAATTGTGTAAATCCTAATGGATTCATAGAAGTAGTTGAAGTGACAATCGATAATGGATCACCTGCTATTGCGGTTGATCCAACTAACTTCGACTTTGAATGGTTCGATTTAAATGTTACACCAAGAACACCTTTAACTGGAAGCGCTATCGACGGAATAGGTACTGCCAATAGGTTAGAAAACCTAGCAGCTGGTATTTACGGAGTAATCGCTACAGAAGGTGTTACAGGATGTTCAAGTGATACATTGAGGGTTGAATTACTTGATTTAAGTCAAAATCCAACAATTCAACTCGTAGCTAGTGGAGATAATCAATTCTGTACACCAGGCGTAGGAAATGGAACTTTAGAAATTTCTGTTGATGGATTTAACCTAACAGATTTTGATATCTCATGGTTCAGAGGTAATGACACAAATGCTGCTAATCGAATTTTCCCAACAGATGGTGGCAATAGAGGAAGTGCAATTGCATCAGCTGATTCATTAAGTCTATCAGGTCTCATATCTGGAGATTATACGGTAATGGTTACTAGATCTATCTCCCCTAATAGTGGGTGTGTCTCAATCTCTACATTTAATGTGGATCAAGAAGAGACCATATTTGAAATAGACTTAGATTTAGGAATCAGCTCTCAAGACAATACAAATTGCGTAAATCCTAACGGATTTATTGAAATTCTTACAGTGATGGAGAATGGCAATGACTCTGTAGCTAGCCCTGCTAATTACACTTTCCAATGGTTTGATTTAACAGTTACTCCTACTGCTCCTATTGCAGTTACTGGAAATAGGATTGATAACTTAACTGGACTTGCTGGCGGTGGAGATTATGAAGTAATCGCGACTAACAATGTAACAGGTTGTGCTTCAGGTAGAATCACCATCTCAATTGATGATATAAGTGTTGATCCTATCATTCAAGTTACTGATCAAACTGATGACTCTTTCTGTGATAACCCAGGATTCGTAGGTGATGGTACAGTTACTTTAGGGATTGAAGATGGTAGAAATAACATTGTTGATCTAACTGATCCTAGTAGTCCATTTACTTTCGTCTGGTACAGAGGTTCTGAAGTAGATACAGACAGTTTATTATTTGCTGCTGATGGCACACCTGGACCTAACGCTTTAGTAAGAGGTAGTACAATAAATCGAGTAAATGGTTATACCTTAACTGGATTAAGTACGGGTACATATACTGTGGTAACTATGAAAGATGGAACTGTATCTCCGAATGCCGGTTGTACAAATACTGCCATCATTACTATTGAGAATGATCAGCCTGTCATTTCAATTGATTTAATTGCTGATGTAATGAGCAGTGATAATGAAAATTGTGATAATCCAAATGGATTTATTCAAGTAGATGCCGTTTTAATTGATGGTGTTTCTACTCCTGTAGGTGCTGCAGATAGATTTACCTTTACTTGGAGCAGAGAAGTATCCAATGATCCAAATGTAGCTGTAGGAGATCCTATAGACTTAAGAACAATTGGTGGGGGAGCCACTGCCAATAATAGAGCGGAGAATCTAGCAGCTGGTATTTATGAAGTGAATGTATTTGATAACACGACTAGTTGTCCTGAAGTTAGTGATGGTATTCCAATTAGAGTTGAAATACTTGATGTCCATGCAGACCCTATAGTTGAGTTAGTTTCTTCCACTGACAACACGTTATGTGATGAAGTGAATGTTGGAAACGGAACATTGTCTATCAGTATTTTAGAAAATGGAGTAGCGGGAGATTTAGATGACTACAGCTTCATCTGGTACAGAGGAGAAGATACTAGCAATGCGAATGAAATTCTCCCTAATGAAGGTACCGTAGATTTAAGAGGTTCTGCAGCTATAACTGCTGCTGGTGGTTTTGAATTGACTGGCTTAAGTAGTGGTTCATACACGGTTAGAGCAATTAAAGATCCAGCTACCAGCCCTAATGCAGGTTGTGATGTTACCAGAACATTCCTAATTGGTGATGATTTAAGTATTCCTAACTTGGTAATACCTTCTGCCAATATTTCTCCAAGTACCTTGTGTAGACCTGGTGATTTTAATGGAATGTTGGTTATCAACGATACAGATCTAACTCCTAATGATTTAACCCTTTATAACATTTTAATAGAAAGAAATAGTGTAGGAAGTGAAGATACTGTAAACTTCTTCCCTGCCTCTACATCAACTCAGATTGAAGTATTTGATCTTGATCCTTCTATAGAATACTGGGTAAGTGCATCCTTGGTAGCTACAGGTTGTAGCGTTTCACCAGTGAGGGTAAATATTGAAGAGGTTCAGTCACTGCCTGAAATCACTGTAGAAAGTATTATCAGCAATGTGAATTGTGGAGGTACTGTTGCCATGGGAGAAATAGAAATCCTAATAGATGGAGTAGCAAATCCAGCAAATACCAATATCCAATGGTTTGTAGGAACAGAAGCTCTAGCGGGACGTGAAGTAGGTAATGTTTATGATGGAACAGGTGGTTTACCATTAGTTACTGTAGATAATGAAACTACTATAAGCGGTTTGATCGGTGATAATTACACAGTTCAAATCACCAACACTGTTACTGGTTGTGAGACCATACAAACATTTAATGTCCCTACAGAAAATGTAATGCCTGTTATCAGCAGTACAATCGTGACTGACCAAACTACTTGTATACCTAATGGAAGTATCGAGCTAGTTGAAATTCAATTGGATGGTGTGGCTATTACTGGAACTGACATAAGTGATAACTATACGATCGAATGGTTTAGCGATTTTGGGTTGACAACTCCAATTCAGGATCTTGATATTTCTACACCTTTAATCTTAGATAGCTTATCTGAAGGAGACAGAGTTTACTTAACAGTACAACAAAACGAAAGTGCTTGTATCTCTGAGTCGGCAATGTTTGTGATCGATAATTCAATAATATTCCCTGAGATCGTTATTACACAGGTACAGGCTGATTCAACTTGTAGTTTAACAGGATTACCTAATGGCTTCCTTTTAGCTACTGCTGATGGAGAAACTAGTGCAAACAGTGATTATGGTTTCAGATGGTTTAGAGAAAATGATTACATCGCTGGTACTACCAATGGATTAATCGTATCATCTGATAGCTTAAGGGATCAATTTGCAGGAGATTACTTAGTAGAGGTAACAAATAGCTTGACAGGTTGTACTATTACAGCAACAGCTACTCTTGATAATGTGAGTGTTACGCCGCAGATCTTAAACGCTGTAGCTACTAACCCTACTACTTGTGTTCCAGTAAATGGAAGTATAGAAGTAACCATGGTAAGTCAAGCAACGCTCTCGGATTATACATTCACCTTTTATGATGTTGATCCTACTGTTATTCCGGCTCCTACTCCGCTTCAAAGCGCAACGGATCCGATCTTAACAGGTGTTGATGTTGGGACCTATTTTATTACTGGCACTAGTAATATAACTGGCTGTACAACTGGTGTATTCCAAATCACTATTGACCAAGCAGACCTTGTATTCCCTGAAATAGTATTAGAGGATTTCGAGCAACAAAGAAATTGTGATCCTGCTAATCCTATTGGTTCTTTGACTGTATCTGCTGGCGGTTCTGTAGACCCATCAGTCTTCCGCTTCGATTGGTTTGATCCAAATGGTAATCAGATTGAATTCAATGATCCAACTGCTGATAGTTTATTAGCCTTTACAGACTATAGAATAGTTGTTACTAACATTATTACTGGTTGTTTCACTGAGGATACGTTCCAAGTAGGTGAAGATATACCAGTTCCATTGGATCTGAATGTATCTTCTTCTCCAAACTTTAATTGTTTAGATCCAAATGGAAGTGTGGGGGTATCTATTATCTCACTCTCTTCTAGAAGAACAATTAATGACTACAGTTATTTATGGTTTATTGGAGATCAAGGATCACCTGATGTAACAGCTCCTGATTTCACTGGAACTTTAGTAGAAGGGTTAGAAGCAGGTGAATATACCATTGTAGTAATAGATAATATAGATCCAGCTTGTTTAGCCACAATTCTAGGGGTCACAGTAGAAGATGAAACAGCTACTCCTGAAATTGAATTCACTGTTGAGCAAGCGCTTACTAATTGTGATGTAAATAGACCAAATGGACGTATTGCTGTAACTTCTCCTTCAGGAGATATCGCAAACTTTGAGTTTGATTGGTATGTTGGCACAGATACTTTAGGTCAAGTACCATTCTTCACAGGGCTTGAAGCAGATTCATTAACTGATGTTACTTATTCAGTACTGGTTACCGATCTAATTACAGGTTGTCAAAACCTTCAATCAATCGTATTACCAAATGAACAGGTTCCGGTTCCAGATCCATTTGTAGCAGTAGTTGCCAATAGAACTAATTGTGTCATAGCAAATGGCGCAGCAACAGCCTCTATATCTGGAAATACTTCTGATTTCTTCTTCGAATGGTTTGTTCAAGGAGACCCAAATACAGTCATCGCAACTGGGCCTAATATTAGTGGATTAGATACGTTGACTTATGAAGTAATAGCTACTGAGCTTGCTACTGGTTGTGTATCAGGAAGAAGTTCAATAGATATAGGCTTTGATATCACAAATCCTGAGTTTGTTGTGGAAACTGTAACAAATAATTGTGTCTTTACCGAAGAACAATTTGCTATTGCGCAAAGGAATCCTAATAATGCAGACTCTACTGGCTTAATTTATAATGGTAGAGCGTTCTTAAACTTCTCGATTGCTATTGATATAGACAGTATTGCTTGGTTTGTTGAAGCAGGGGTTACTACTGATAGCATACATTTAACTCCAGTTTCAAATGATTTACAATGGATCAACGCACCAGCCGGAATACATAGTGTTATCTTCTTCGGTGCTAATGGTTGTGATTATCGAGCAGACTTTAGAGTAGATTCTGATATCGTAGTTTACAATGGTGTCTCTGCAAACGGAGATGGAGCTAATGATTTCTTTAGAATAGGCTGTATCGAAGACTTCCCGAGTAATAGAGTTCAAATATTTGATAGAGCTGGACAGAGAGTATATGATGTTGACGGATATAATAATGCTAACATTCGATTTGATGGCAATGCGAATGTAGGAATTACGTTAGGAAATGGTGGGCTACCAGCTGGTACTTACTATTATGTGATAGACAAAGGAGATGGTTCTAAACAAATTCAAGGATTCCTAGAACTAGTAAAAGGAGAAAATCAAGAATAGGAAACAAGCTGTAATGAATAAGATAAAGATAATTTTAAGTACTGTCATAATTGGGTTATTGAGTTTTACTGCTCAAGCCCAGTTACGGCCACTTACAAGTACATATGTATTCAATGGATTGACAATTAACCCTGCTTATGCAGGGAGTCTTAATCTATTCAGTGCTACTTTGGTTCATAGAGAGCAATGGGCAAACATTGATGGAGCACCAACACTCCAATCATTTACGGCTCATACTTCGTTGAAAAAGAATAGAATTGGTGTTGGATTACAAGCTTACAGGGATGGACTGGGCATTAGGGATCAAAGTGGTTTATTCTTAAGTTATGCTTATAAAATAAGGTTAAGTGGAGCTATTCTATCAATGGGAATACAAGGAGGTTTTGATAATAGAACTGCAGATTTTTCAAGACTTGACCTATTTAATCAAAATGATCAAGCTTTTACTGGTGTTGAAACAAGAATGACACCAAATTTTGGTACTGGGGTTTATTTGGCTAATAGAAATTTTTTCGCAGGAATTTCTATTCCTTTTATACTTGAAAATAGGATTACCAATAACACTTTCTCCGAAGACTCAAGAGAGTCTAGGTTTTATTATGCTACTGCGGGAGGTGTTCTTACCCTTAATCCAGATCTAAAATTAAATCCTTCTGTATTATTTAGGCTTCAAGAGAATGCAAAACCTGCTTTTGACATCAATGCTAATCTAATCTTTCAAGATATAGCCTATGCAGGGATTTCTTACAGAAGTAATAATGCGCTTACTTTCTTGTTTCAGCTAATTCTGAACGACAATCTAAGGGCAGGGTACGCCTATGACACTGAAACAAATGATTTAACTGGATTTACTCCTGGTTCTCATGAAATACTTCTTAATTATAGGATAAAAATCAGGAATGCTAAAAAAGACCCTGCTTGTCCTGTATATTTTTAATCCCTAATGAATATTAATTCCCCTGGCCAGACATCCCGACTCTTCCGTGGATGCCGTAGTTTTCTCAGTAGAGGCACTGGATCAGGGTTGATTCATTTTTAAAAAATCAACAAAAAAGAGCCTACTATAATAGTAGGCTCTTTTTATTTTTCATCTGATTTGAATTCTGAAAATAAAGAATTTAAAATAGACAATACAATACTTAATAAAAGTGCCCACCAAAATCCATTCACTGTAAAACCTGTAATAAAAAAATCTGCTAAAAGTATTACGATTGAATTAATTACCAATAGAAAAACACCCAATGATAAAATGGTCAAAGGAATGGTAAATAATATCAATAAAGGTTTAACTGTTAAATTCAAAAGAGATAAAACAAGGGAAACCAAAATAGCTACCCAAAAACTAGACACTTCTACTCCAGGCAGAATATAAGCAGCTATTAAAACAGCTGCAGCTGACAAAATTAAATTAGTAAGCCACCTCATTTAAAATTTCTCTTTAACTTGTTTAATCCGATCCTGAAAACTCATGGTAGGAAAATCTATTGAATCATAACAAGTCGCTTTCAAAAATTTTAATATCTCATTTGTATGATCTAGTCGTTTTCCATTCTTTACATTGATAAATTTTAAAGTACTCCACATGATATTCTTTAGATGAGTATTTTGATCATCTCCCATATAATACTCAACTACAATCGTATCATTGTTATACCAAACCAGTCCAGAAAATATTCGGACCCACTCTCCTATCATTGCCGGTTTCAAATAACTGATCTGATGATTATAAACTACCCATGCTGCCTTGTAAGCTTTAAATATATCTGCCATTTCAACATTGTAAAGCTTTGGAACTTGATCATCTCTTGCATTAAAATAATAATCAAAATACTTGGCATTATTTAAGTGTTGCAAAGGATCACAATCCTGAAACCTAACTTTAACTCTAGATTCAGTCTTTTTCGGATATTTCTTTTCTTCATCAAAATAAAACATCTATTTCAAATATTTTTGTTCAATAATTTCTTGATGGTGCGCAACATGCCCAAACATGATATACGGAATAGCAGCTAAAACCGTTTGAAAACCATTGATAATCCCTTTCTTAAAATAGTCTTCCTTTCTAAAAGTTTTCAATAACTGCAAAGAATTCTCCCTTGTAGTTTCAAACTCAATAATCATTTCCTCAAAATCTCTTTCCATAAACCTACCTGCTGCTACGTAATCGTCTTGTTCAAAACCTGGTAAATTTTGCGGGTCGTTTCTAGAAATGAAAAAAGCCCTGTTTAGCATGACTCTTTCAGCATCTATTAGATGTCCCAGTAATTCTTGACATGTCCATTTACCTGTATCGTAAGCAAACATTCTTTTATATATAACCTTAGATTTTAAAAAAGAGGAAAACTCAATTTTTTGAAGCCTGAGATAAGACAGAATATCTACAGTATCCACTTTTTCGACATAATTTTCAAAATATGCGGGATAATCTCCTTTCATTGGTTTTTCAATCATTATCATACCATTTTGAGTACATTACATAATTATTAGCTATTCTTTCAATCATTTCACCAGTATCATCTCCAACTTTTTTGATTTTCTTGGCAGGAACTCCAGCATAAATATAGCCGCTTTCTACTACCGTGTTTTCAACCACTACAGCACCTGCTGCTACTATGCTTCCTTCTTCTACTATTGCATGATCCATTACAATTGCCCCCATTCCGATCAAAGTATTATCTTTTAAGGTACAGCCATGTATAATAGCCCTATGCCCTATCGATACATTATTTCCAATAGTTGTCGCTGCTTTTTGATAAGTGCAATGGATCATTGCATGATCTTGTATATTCACCCTATTTCCGATCACTATAGCATTGACATCCCCTCGAATTACGGCATGATACCAGACTGTACATTCTTCTCCCATAATGACATCACCAATTAACACTGCATTTTCAGCGAACCAGCTCCCCTCACCATACTTGGGCATTTTCTTATTCAAAGTTTTAATTATTGCCATATTCTTCAAATTATCACAAAGGAATTACTGACAAAATGTCATTTAGAAATTTCCTCTTTACTATCTTTGCCATGAAAATTAGTGAAATGGATTTAATAAAAGACATAGATATTATATCAACGGAGTCAGAAAACTGTGAGGTTGTTAAAGTATCCAAAGAAGGAAATAAAAAAAACACCAAAAAGCTTTATATAGAAAGTTATGGGTGTGCAATGAATTTTTCAGACAGTGAGATCGTCAGCTCCATCATGGCAGAAAATGGTTTTGATACTACTTCAAAATATGAAACTGCAGATGTTATTTTTCTCAATACCTGCTCCATCCGAGAAAAAGCCGAACAAACTGTTCGTCACAGATTAAGACAATTCAATAAGATCAAAAGAGACAGACCTGCACTTACCATAGGTGTTTTAGGGTGCATGGCAGAAAGGTTAAAGTCAAAATTATTAGAAGAAGAGAAAATTGTAGATTTAGTAGTAGGGCCTGATGCCTATAGGGATCTACCAAATTTAGTACTTAGTGCTGAAGAAGGTGAAAAAGGTGTTAATACATTTCTTTCTAAAGAAGAAACTTATGCAGATATAAGCCCTATCAGACTAAACTCTAATGGGGTTACTGCATTCATCTCAATCATGAGAGGCTGTGATAACATGTGTTCTTTTTGTGTCGTCCCATTTACAAGAGGAAGAGAAAGAAGTAGAGATCCTTATTCTATAGTAGCAGAAGCACAAAAATTATTTGATGAAGGATATAGGGAAGTTACACTGCTTGGCCAAAATGTGGATTCGTACAAATGGTCCGCTGAAGTAAACAATAAAGTTCAGTTAAATGCTCAGCTTAAAAGGAATGAGGAAGTGAGTGAAGTAATCAATTTTGCCAAGCTCCTAGAAAAAGTAGCATTAGTAAGCCCAGAATTAAGGATTAGATTTTCCACCTCTCATCCTAAAGATATTACAGATGAAGTATTACATGTAATGAAAACACATGAAAACATTTGTAAATGCATTCACCTGCCCGTGCAAAGTGGAAATAGTAGAGTACTCAAATTAATGAACAGAACCTACGATAGAGAATGGTATATTAATAGGGTAGATGCGATTCGAAATATCTTAGGTGATACTTGTGCCATTTCTTCTGACATGATTGCTGGTTTCTGTTCCGAAACGGAAGAAGAGCATCAAGAAACTATCTCTATAATGGATTATGTGAAATATGACTTCTCTTACATGTTTTACTACTCTGAAAGACCTGGTACACTTGCAGCTAAAAAATATGAAGATGATATTCCTCTAGAAGTCAAGAAAAGACGATTGCAAGAGATTATTAACAAGCAACATGAGGTTTCTTTAATTAGGAACAAAATGGACATTGGGGAAACCTATAGAGTACTCATTGAAGGTACTTCCAAGAGATCCGACCAACAGCTACAAGGAAGGAATTCTGCTAATAAAGTGGTCATTTTTGACAAAAATGAAAAAGTTAAAGGCGAATATGTCAACGTGAAAATCACTGAGTGCACGCATGCAACACTTTTTGGAAAGATTGTATAACCTTTATGAAAGAAGCTGAAATTCAAAGCATAAAACAAAGGTTTGGTATTATTGGGAATTCTTCCAAATTAAACTATGCTATACAAGTTGCTGTACAAGTTGCACCCACGGACATGTCTGTTCTTATTACAGGAGAAAGTGGTAGTGGCAAGGAATCCTTTTCTAAAATAATCCATTCGCTATCCCATAGAAAGCATGGTCAATTTATTGCCATTAATTGTGGCGCTATTCCTGAAGGCACTATAGACTCGGAGCTTTTTGGTCATGAAAAGGGAGCTTTTACTGGAGCACAGGACAATAGAAAAGGTTATTTTGAAGTAACGGACGGCGGAACTATTTTCTTAGATGAAATTGGGGAAATGCCACTCAATACACAAGCTAGGTTACTTAGGGTATTAGAAAATGGAGAATTTATCAAGGTAGGTTCTTCTAAAGTTCAGAAAACAAAAGTAAGGGTAATTGCGGCTACCAATGTAAATTTAATGTCTTCTATAGATGATGGTAAATTTAGAGAGGATCTATATTATAGGCTTAATACAGTACCGATTGTAGTACCGCCACTTAGAGAAAGAGGGGAAGATATTAGCTTGATTTTTAGGAAGTTTGCAGCGGATTTTTCGGAAAATTACAAAGTAAAACCAATTCAACTTACCCCTGAAGCAAAAAAAATATTATTAAATTATAGATTTCCAGGTAATATACGGCAATTAAAAAATCTTTCTGAGCAGATATCTGTGCTAGAAATTGACAGAACCATAGCAGCAGAAACACTTCTTAAATATTTACCCAAACCAAATAGTTCATTGCCTGCATTAGTTAAGTCATCAGAAGGTGCTAGCAGCAGTGAGTCATACAGTGACAGAGACCTACTTTATAAAGTACTTTTTGATCTTAAAAATGATTTTAATGAAATGAAAGGACTTATTCATCAAATTCTCAAAGATGAGTCTACTGGAAAAGAAATTTTAGCCAAGCACAGTAACCTTTTCGGTGAAGTTAGTGAGCCTAAAGAAGATTTCCCAGCCTATGAAATTGAGAATGAGCCTTATCTCCTAGAAGCCCCAGTCCCTCCTATTGAAACCCCTTATGAAGAAAATATTCAAGACATCACACACGAAACTGCGGATGAAGAATCGTTATCTATTGAAAAGAAGGAAAAAGAACTCATCATAAGAGCGCTTCAAAAAAATAGAAACAAAAGAAAATATGCAGCTAAAGACCTCGGGATATCAGAAAGGACACTTTATAGAAAAATCAAACAATATGAAATTGAAGATTAGTTTATTCATCTCATTAATAGTCATAATTTTCTTTGAAAGCTGTGGAATCTACAGTTTCACAGGTTCTACCTTACCGCCTGAGGTGAAAACAATGTCTATACAGACATTCGTAAACAATGCCTTACTAGGCCCATCTAATATGAGTGTCTCTTTCACTGAGGAAATTAAAGACTATTATCAGCAAAATACAGGCCTTATCCTCGTGGATCAAGAAGGAGATATACAATTGGAAGGATATATTGAAAGTTTTACACTTACTCCTGTAGCTGCCAGTGCTGGCGCTACAGCAGGTGCTGCTGATCTTTCTAATCAGTCAAGAATTACCATAAGTGTCTCTGCTGTCTATATTAACACAAAGGATGGTACATTTGACTTTGACAAGAGGTTTAGTAATTTCAGGGATTTTGATTCCGCAACTACAGACCTAAGCCAAGTGGAAGAACAGTTAGTTGATGAAATATTTGAACAAATAATTATCGATATTTTTAACAGTTCTGTCGCAAATTGGTAAATTTGATTATCTTTATAGGTACTACTCCAATCAATATTTTTAAAATATCGTGAATAAACAGAAGTTTATTGAATTGCTTAAAAAACCTTCTTCTTTTACAAAAGAAGAAGTAGCCGGATTAGAAAATGTAGTCAGGCAATATCCTTATTTCCAAAGTGCTCATCTTGTGTTAGCCAAAGGAAGCAAAATTACTAAGGATCCAAAAACAAAAAAAAGGCTTTCAAGAGCTGCTGTTTATTGTACTGATAGGGTTTTACTTAAAAAATATATCACTGGTGAATTAATCTTTCTAGATTCTGTTAATGCCCCTCCCCTTACGATAGAGGATGAAACTAGGAAAAAGCCTAAAAAAATAACTCCATCAAAAGAAATCTCCCGTGAAAAGACAAATACTCATTCAACTAAAGAGGTAATTAAAAAAGAACCTAAACAAATAGTCTCTGACCAAACACAAAAGGAAAGTTCATTTGATGCTAACTCACTTTTAAATAACATAAAAGGAAGCCTAGAAGCATATAAGGAGAACAAGAAAAACTTTGAAGAGTATATCCAAAATGATGAAGAAGATAAAGCAGTTAATGAGGCCTTAAATAAAGCTTCTTCTATTAATACAATAGAGGAAATAGATGAAAATAATCTTTCAAGCAATTTGGGAGAGCTAAATGAAGTTGTAAAAACTCCTACTTTTGAGAATACTAAAGAATCTTTAGAAGATCCCGATTCATCTGTCATAGAAGATATTGAGGAATCAGTAGAAGATCTAAGTTCATCTATTAAAGAAAATATTGAAGAAAGCAATGAAATAGATGATTTTGATATCAGCAATATCATAGAAGAAATCAAAAATGACACTTTTGAAGAAGAGGTTGCGGATCAACTAGAGCAAAGTGATTCAGAAATAAAAGAAACTGTAGACCAAGCAGTTATTGAAGAAAAGTCTGAAGACATAGTAGCAAAAGTTGATCATAAAGAAGAGAAACCTAAAGTTACTTATGTTAATAGAGTAGTTATCTCTGGTTCTAATAAAGCAAAGCCCTCTAAGTCAAGTGACGAAACGGTAAAGCAAGATGCTAATTCAGGATCTAAAAACACTTCTACTTCTTCAAATAAAGTTGATAAAAATTCCCGAGATAAAGAAAAGCAGGTAAGCGTTTCTGAAACTACATCAGTAAATAAAGAAATTGAAGAAAAAACTATCGATGAAATCTTAGAAAAAGAACAATCAATTCCTGATTCTATAGAGAAAGAAAAGCCAACAACTGTTCTTGAAACTCAGCAAATAAACGAAGAGTTCAATGAAAATGTTACTCCCGAAATTCCAGAAGTAGAAAAATTAATTCCTGATTCTATAGAAAAAGATGAAACGCCTGAAGTATCATCAGAAGATGCACATTTAGCTGTTCATTCTCAAGGAATTATTCATAGAGATTCCAACAATAAAGAGGAGGACAAAAAGCTTTCATCGGGTGCTTTGAGAAAAGCGAAGATGAAAAAACTTAAAATGCAGAAAGATATCATCAATGATTTCATAGATTCTTCACCACAAATGCCTGCTCCAAAACAATCCCCTTTTGATGAAGAAAAAGTAGAAAAAAAGGATCTAGCAAAAGAAACTTCAGAAACTGAAGATGAGATTGTCTCTGAAAATATGGCCATTATTTATAAGAATCAAAAGAAGATAGATAAGGCTATCGACATCTACAATAAATTAATTTTGAAATTCCCACAAAAAGAAGCTTACTTTGCAGCTCGAATTAAAGAGTTAAAAAAATAAATAATGTATATTCTTATATTAAGTGTTATCTTGGTTTTAGCAGTTTTGCTTGTTTTGGTTGTACTCGCTCAAAACCCTAAAGGAGGAGGACTTTCTGGTATCGCAGGAGGAAGTAGTGGAGCTCAGGTAATGGGTGTTAAAAAGACAAGTGACCTACTAGAAAAATTAACTTGGGGTTTTGTGATTGCCATTATGGTGCTTACTATCTCTACAAAGTTTTTTATTGGCGGCTCTAGTACTGATTCATCAAATCCTATTATAGACAAGGTACAAAATGAAGCAGCACCAATAGCGCCTAGTATTGGTGGAGAGGGTACACAAACAGATTTTACAACCCCTGACTCTACTGGAGGAAACTAAGACGGATTAAAAATAATGAACCAACCCCGACCCAAGGGTACGGGGTATCTATGGGCAATAATTTAATGATCGACTCAAGAGTCGGGGAATTAATATCCCTTAGGGATTAAAAAGCCCATCAATTCAGTTGATGGGCTTTTTTTATAGGCTATCCAGTAAGTCTGACATAATTTCACAGAATTCTAAAGAAATACTGACAATTTGCCTTAAAAGCATATCTGGCACGACAAATGTTAGCTATGGATATGTCAGACGATGTGACAATTATTGAATTAATTAATCGATTAACAAACAAAAAAAGAATAAAAATGTCAAAAGTGAATTTCAAACCTTTGGCGGATAGGGTTCTAGTAGAACCTGCTGCTGCGGAAGAAAAAACAGCTTCAGGAATTATCATTCCAGATTCTGCTAAAGAAAAACCACAAAGAGGTGAAATCGTAGCTATTGGTACTGGTAAAAAAGATGAGCCTATCACAGTAAAAGTAGGTGACACAGTACTTTATGGTAAGTATTCAGGTACGGAGATAACTCTTGACGGAAGCGAATACCTAATCATGAAAGAATCTGATATCTACGGTATCATATAATTAATAATTTAATAGCAAACAATTTAATATTCCATTTAAGATGGCTAAAGAAATATTTTTCAATACTGACGCTAGAGATCAGATCAAAAAAGGCGTTGACAAATTAGCTGACGCGGTAAAAGTAACATTAGGTCCTAAAGGAAGAAATGTAATACTTGACAAAAAGTTTGGAGCACCTACAGTAACTAAAGATGGTGTTTCAGTTGCCAAAGAAATTGAGCTTAAAGAACCTATTGAAAATATGGGAGCTCAACTAGTTAAAGAAGTTGCTTCTAAAACTGCTGATGATGCTGGAGACGGAACTACTACTGCTACTGTATTAACACAAGCTATTTTTGGACATGGTATCAAAAATGTAGCAGCTGGAGCAAATCCAATGGATCTTAAAAGAGGTATAGATAAAGCTGTAGGGCTTATTGTTGAAAACCTAAAAACTCAATCTCAAGGAATCAAAGATTCTAGCGAAGTAGAGCAAGTAGCAACAGTTTCTGCCAACAATGATTCAGAAGTTGGTAAAATGATTGCTAATGCAATGGATAAAGTTGGCAAAGATGGTGTAATCACTGTTGAAGAGGCTAAAGGAACTGAAACTGAAGTAAAAACTGTAGAAGGAATGCAGTTTGACAGAGGTTATTTATCTCCTTACTTTGTGACTAACACAGAGAAAATGGAATCAGAATTGGAAAATCCATATATCTTGATATATGACAAGAAGATTTCCAATATGAAAGAATTACTTCCTGTGTTAGAAGCAACTGCACAAACTGGCAAGCCTCTTTTAATCATAGCAGAAGATGTAGAAGGTGAAGCATTGGCTACTTTAGTAGTTAACAAAATCAGAGGGGCACTAAAAATCGCTGCTGTTAAAGCACCTGGTTTTGGTGACAGAAGAAAAGCAATGTTAGAAGATATCGCAATTCTTACTGGTGGGACTGTAATTTCTGAAGAAAGAGGTTACAAGTTAGAAAGCGCTACTTTAGAATACTTAGGAACTGCTGACAAAGTAAATATTGACAAAGACAATACGACCATTGTCAATGGAGCTGGTAAAAAGGAAGACATCGAAGGAAGAATCAATCAGATAAAACAACAGATTGAAAACACTACTTCTGATTATGATAAAGAAAAACTTCAGGAGAGATTAGCCAAGTTATCAGGTGGTGTTGCCATCTTATACATAGGTGCTGCTACTGAAGTGGAAATGAAAGAAAAGAAAGATAGAGTAGACGATGCACTCCATGCAACCAGAGCTGCTGTACAAGAAGGAATTGTACCAGGTGGTGGTGTTGCTTTAGTAAGAGCTATCGATTCTTTAGAGGGCTTAAAACTAGAAAACGCAGATCAAAACACTGGCATCAACATCATTAGAAACGCTATAGAAGCTCCTTTGAGAACTATTGTATCTAATGCTGGTGGAGAAGGATCAGTAGTTATCCAGAAAGTAAGAGAAGGTGGTAAAGGAGATTATGGTTACAATGCTGCTAATGGTGAATATGTTCAAATGTTCAAAGCAGGGATCATTGATCCAACTAAAGTAACGAGGTTAGCATTAGAAAATGCTGCATCTATTGCTGCTTTATTATTAACTACTGAATGTGTAGTTGCTGATGAACCAGAAGCTGAAGGTGCTGCTGCTGCAGGTATGCCTCCAATGCCAGGTGGTGGTATGGGTGGCATGATGTAATAACATCTGCAAAATAATTAATCAAAAGCCTTGATATTGTGATAATATCAAGGCTTTTCTTTTACCTACGAATCTTTATTCCTTCATCGAGCTAATTCTGCTGACAATGCCCTGCCTCATTTGTAATTTCTTTAGGCTAATCGTTCGATTCTAAAATTTTGATCGTATTTGTATGGGTCAACTTTCCGTCCTTCAACAAATAGTCAAATGAAAGTTCTTCATCGATTATCATTTCAGGAAAATGATCATAATTATAAGATTCAAAAGGATACTCTGTTAATTCCAGATCATGTGTGGATGCAAACACAAAATTATCATTCTCATTTAGATAAGATAGCACAGATTTTCCTGCAACTATTCTTTCAATGGTATTTGTCCCTTTAACCCGAATGATGCATTAGGCTTTTAAGAGAAAATCATAAATGACTGTTAGATAGCTGCCTAAATTCTGATTTGCAACGCAGACATAGTCTTCATTATGGTGAGTAGGAAATTAGGATTTAAGTGGCTAGATGACTGTTAGTTACGGTTTGCATCAAATTTCTATTGCATCATTCGGGTTAAATTTTGGTGGCTAAACAATGAGACAAATAAAACCATAAACCTGTTAAACAAAAAAACTCTTCAACCAAGTGGTCAAAGAGTTTTAAAATATTTTTTTCAGTCATTTCAATTAATGAACATCTCCCATTAGTTTTCTAATAGGTTTGCTAAACAATGCTAACACAAGACCTGAACCTATCGTAATATAAACAATTAGCAAGTATTGATCTGGCATTTGTTTCAGCGCTTGATCGCTCTCTCCTGAGATCTCTCCAGCCAGCAAACCAGCAATGAGATTCCCAAAAGATACTGACATAAACCATATTCCCATCATTTGCCCATAGAACTTCTTAGGAGCAAGCTTTGTGATCAAACTAAGACCAACAGGACTTAAGCTTAATTCACCAAATGTATGAAACATGTACGTAAAAATGAGCCATGTAGGAGCTGCCAATTCACCAGAAGCAGCTATTAGGGAAGCGAAATACATTATAAGGAAACCAACACCAAGTAGAATCAGTCCTAAAGCGAATTTAATAGGACTAGAAGGTTCTAAATTTTTAAGTGCCAACCTAATCCACATAGCACCAAATATTGGGGCAAATATAATGAGGAACATAGGATTTACTGACTGTAAGGTTCCCGAAGCAATATCAACCCCAAATACATTAAGATCTGTAAAGTTTTCAGCAAACAAGTTAAGAGTAGAACCAGCCTGTTCAAACCCTGACCAAAACAGTGCTGAAAACACAAAAACTATGGCAATTACAATCGTTTTATTACGTTCATCAGGTGTTACCCCTCCAAAAAACATCACATAAATCAAAAAGCAAAATACTGTTAATAATATAACAACACCAGAGAGGTTGGCTATTGAAATAGCATTTACAGGTATAATACCAGTAAATGCAAGTGTTAAAAATAAAGCAGTAACAACCGCTACAACCTGTAAAATACGACCTGTGCTTTTTTTCTGTTTCTGTTCTTTTTCGTTCGTAGGCATTGGTTCATCACCAATTCCATCAAGATAGCCTAAGGTAAACTTATATTGAATTAAACCAAGAACCATAAAAATACCAGCAGCTCCAAAACCAAGGTGCCAATTAACCTTTTGCCCTAAATATGCTGTAATAATAGGAGCTAGAAATGCTCCAAGGTTAATTCCTGCATAAAAAATTGAAAAACCAGCATCTCTTCTAGCACTTTCAGACTTAGGGTAAAGAGAACCAACCATAGAACTAATATTAGGCTTCAACAAGCCTGTACCAATTGCAATAAAAATCAATCCTAAGAAAAAAGGTATAATATCAATGTCAGTTAAGACTCCTTTATTCTCAACGCCATTAACAACATTGATGATTCCAGGAATAGCCATAGTAAAATGCCCCAAAGCAATAATGATACCACCATACCAAACAGATTTTTTCAATCCCAAAAGCCTATCAGCAACCCATCCTCCAGGCAATGCAAAAATATATACACCCATAGTGTATAAACCATATATTGCACCTCCTGTTTTTTCATCTATACCAAGGCCACCTTCAGCAATGGCAGCCGTAATAAACAATAACAACAGCGCCCGCATTCCATAATAGCTAAACCTCTCGAACATCTCTGTAAAAAATAGGGTAGCAAGTCCCCTGGGGTGGCCAAAAAATGTCTTTTGGCTTTGTAAGTCACTCATATTTTATGAAAACGTTTGTTTATTAATTCAAAAGTGTTCTAAGCAGCAAATAAATTACACACAACCAACCAGTCAAGCATATATTTTACATTAAGTTTGCAACTTAAATAAACAAGTATAACGCAAATAACTTTAACTATGCAAGAAATCGGATTAAAACCGTCCGAAAACGGCTTAGACAAGGTAGGAATCAATAAGGTTGCCCAAGCTTATTGGAATCTTACCCCTGCAGAATTAGTAGAAGAAGCGATCAAAAACAATGAAGGAACTGTAACAGATACTGGTGCTTTAATGTGCGATACCGGAAAGTTCACAGGGAGATCCCCGAAGGATAGGTTCATTGTTAAAGACGGCACAACAGAAAACACTGTCTGGTGGGGGGATGTAAATATCCCTATTTCAGAAGCCCAATTTGATGGACTGCATCAAAAAATGATCCAGTTTCTTGCTGATAAAAAAGTCTATGTAAGAGATGCTTATGCAGGCGCTGATAAAACTCACAGGCTAAATCTAAGAGTAATCAATACAAAAGCGTGGCAAAACTTATTTTGTTACAACATGTTTTTAAGGCCTGACAAATATAAGTTAAAGGGTTTCAATCCTAACTTCACAATTATTTGTATCCCTGAATTTGAAGCAGATCCTGCTGTAGACGGTACTCGTCAATCTAACTTTGCGATGATTAATCTGACTAAAAAGATTATTCTTATAGGGGGTACTGGGTATGCTGGCGAGATGAAAAAAGGAATTTTTTCTGTCCTTAACTATCTCTTACCAGAAGAAAAAGGAATTTTATCAATGCATTGCTCTGCCAATATTGGTTTAGAAAATCATGACACAGCCATTTTCTTTGGACTATCTGGCACTGGAAAAACTACTCTTTCTGCTGATCCTAAAAGAGGGCTGATAGGTGACGATGAACATGGATGGACGAATACAAATGTGTTTAATTTTGAAGGTGGGTGCTATGCTAAAGTGATAGATCTCACCAGAGAAAAAGAACCTGAAATATATGATGCCATTAAGTTTGGTGCTATTGTAGAGAATACACGCTTCCAAGAAGGTTCCAGGTCTGTTGATTATGAGAATAAAGAAGTAACAGAAAATACGAGAACTGCCTACCCTATTCATCATATATCAAATGCCGTATCTCCATCAGTAGGTGGGATTCCTAAAAATATTTTCTTCCTGACATGTGATGCATTTGGAGTAATTCCCCCTATTCAAAAATTGAGCAAGTCTCAGGCTATGTTCCATTTTATTTCAGGCTATACGGCTAAGGTTGCTGGTACAGAAGCTGGAATAACAGAACCACAAACTACATTCAGTGCTTGCTTTGGTTCTCCTTTCCTTCCTTTACATCCTACTAAATATGCAGAAATGCTTGGGAAGAAAATGGAAGAAAACGATGTAACTATCTGGTTAGTAAATACTGGATGGACAGGTGGTCCTTATGGTGTTGGGAGTAGAATAAAGCTAGGATATACGAGAGCGATGATCACTGCTGCATTAGATGGTACATTAAACAATGTAGGATATAGAACTCATTCAATTTTCGGTACTGAAATACCGATGACCTGCCCTGATGTTCCTTCTGAAATTTTAAGCCCGAGAGAGACTTGGAAAAATGACAAGGCATTCTATGCAAAAGCGAATGAGTTGGCTATTGCTTTCAACAAAAACTTTGAGAAATTTAAAGATTTCGCGAATGAAGAGATTTTAAGTGGTTCACCCAAAGAGAACCACAGCTTCAAGTAAATCAGTAAATAATTTAAAAGGGTTGTATCAGTTCAATGACTTATATAGATTTGAGCGACAATACAACCCTTTTTTTGAATATAGCAAATGAAAATAGCAGTTATAGCTCATAATGGTAAAAAAGCAGAAATGGTTTCTTTTTTACTCGGCAACAAAAAGTTTTTAGAAGGTGTGGATTTAGTATCCACAGGGACTACTGGAACTCATGTAGAAAAGGCTGGTTTGGAAGTTCACAAGTTTCTAAGTGGTCCACTAGGCGGTGACGCTCAAATAGCTGCTTTAGCTGCTGAAAAAAAACTAGATATGGTTGTTTTTTTCAGAGATCCTCTTGACAAGCATCCACATGAACCTGATGTACAAATGCTAATGAGAATTTGTGATGTACATAATATCCCTTTGGCTACCAATCAAGCTACTGCTGAATTGTTGATTAATGGAATTGTTGCTGAAGGTTAACTACACTTTTTCCAATTATTTGTAAAGAATCTTCTAGCTAATTGAAAAGAGCTTTTAAATGAACCAACCCCGACCCAAGGGTACGGGGTATCTATGGGCAATAATTTAATGATCGACTCAAGAGTCGGGGCGCCCGGCCAGGGGAATTAATATCCCTTAGGGATTAAATTTGATTTTCGCAATCATTCATTTTAATAGATAGTTAAATCCACTTCTGTTAAAAGAAAACACCAGCAATAGTAGCTGTCAACATAGTAGCGATAGTGGCTGCAAAAAGTGCCTTAAAACCTAATTTTGATATATTACCTTGTTGGGTAGGTGCCATCCCCCCTATTCCCCCAATCTGAATGGCAATTGAGCTAAAATTAGCAAAACCGCACAAAGCATAAGTAGAAATTACAATTGATTTTTCACTCAATAAGTTCTCTACTTTCATAAAGTCTTTCAGGCCTTGATAGGCTATAAACTCATTAACTGCTAACTTAGTACCTAATAATGAACCAACTAACGAGGATTCATTCCAGTCTACTCCCATAAAAAAAGCAAAAAACCTAAAAACTTGCCCTAGTAGGTACTGAAGAGATAAGGCATCAAATTGCCCATCAGTTATTCCCGTTATCCAATCATTCAAGTTATATTGAGCACCAAACCAATGAATATCACCAAGCCACTCCAAAATTCCATTTAATGCCGCTATCACCGCAATAAAGGCCAACAACATTCCCCCAATATTAAGAGCTAATTTTAAGCCCTCTGAAGCTCCATTTGCTAATGCATCTACTAAATTAACACCCAATGATTCACTACTTACTGTTAAACTGGTATTAATTGCTTCCTTATTAAGTTCAGGGGTTAATATTTTAGAAATAACAATCGCTGCGGGTGCATTCATAATGGATGCGCTCAACAAATAAGAAGCAAATTTCACCTGTTCTTCTGCACTATCTCCTCCAAGCAAAAACACATAACCAGCCAACACTCCACCAGCAATGGTGGCCATTCCTCCGGTCATCAAACACATCAATTCTGAATTAGTCATTTTAGCCACAAATGGCTTCACCAATAAAGGAGCTTCAGTTTGACCAAGGAAGATATTACCTGCCGCAGAAAGTGATTCTGCACCAGAAAGCCTCATGGTCTTTGCCATCACCCAAGCAATTGATTTAACAATTATCTGTAAGACTCCTAGATAATATAGTCCTGCAGTAACGGTAGAAAAAAATATAACTGTAGGTAGTACTTTTATGGCGAATATGAATCCAATATTCCCATTATCATTCAGCAGATTACCAAATAAAAAGGCAGTCCCTTGTTCGGTATATCCTAACAAAGTCACAAATTTTTCACTAAGAGAGGCAAAAATATTTGGGACAAAATTCAATACGAATTTTATCCATTCCGTCTCTACTTTTGCCCTAGCACCTCCTATCAATACAAGTCCCAATATTAACTGTAGACCTAGTCCCACACTTACAAGTCTCCAATCAATTTTCTTCCTGTTATTTGAGAAAAAATAAGCTATCGCAATAAAGAAAACTATACCCATTAACAGTCTTAAAAAACTCATATTGTTTAATTTAAGTCCGAAAATAAGCAATTAGAGTTCAAAGCAAAGGCAAGTATTGAAAAATATTTTAATCCCTAAGGGATATTAATTCCCCGACTCTTGAGTCGATCATTAAATTATTGCCCATAGATACCCCGTACCCTTGGGTCGGGGTTGGTTCATTAGGATTATAATTCAACTGATAATATTGAGAACTTATCAATATCTGCATTGGCTGATAAGTGATCCATATAAGATTGTAATTCTATATTTGATAAATCGTCTTGTTGCCCAGTATTTAAATCAAGGATTCTTTGTCCTAATTCTGATTCAATTGCTACCCCTTTATTTTGACCATCTATGTAATACAAATAAAATTTATCGCAAACACTTGGATCTAATCTATAGATCACTAATTTTTCGTCCGGCTTAGTTGAATGCACTGGCAATTCTACAAACTTATCGTCCTTCAACGTCAGTATCTTGGATTTATTAGTCAGCACCCAAGTACTAGGCTTAATGGTATGCTTATAGATCATTTGAATATTAATCTCTTCGTCCTCTACTTCTATATCTTTGAGAAAACTGTTAGTGGATTTACAAAGACTTCTAAAGAAATTAACAGGGTTAAATGCATTCTTAGATAGTAATAAATCTTTGGCCATATCACCAACAAAAGATTTGATCATGCTACCCCTTATTCCAACTACACTACTACTTGCAATAAATGCTAAAACTGCATCTCCTTTTTTAAACTCATGTATAAAATAATTCTTCTCGCCGTTGCAACTCGTAGAATGATTCATCAGAGTTGTATTTTTAAAGTATTTTTTGATTAAATCAAAATCTTCAGTATTTCTTTTGTTGACTATTACTTCGGCATACTTAGTGATATGCGTGCTGTCATAGGAAATAGCTTTTTCCCTACTCCCTTCTACTTTTGGTTTGATTAAAAAATCATCAAAAACTGCTTTTAAGGAATCAAAATCCCAAGGTTTAGTAATGTACTGATGTATTCCAAATTCATTTACTGCTCTAATAATCACCTCAAGATCACTAAAACCAGTCATAATCATTCTCAAAATATCAGGGTGATTCGGAATTACTTTAGAGAGAAGTTCCGTCCCATTCATTTCAGGCATCCTTTGATCAGTAACGATCAATTGAATATCTTGCTCCTTCAATAGGTCTATTGCTTCATAAGCTGAAGTACTTACAAATACATTATAATGTCTTTTAAAAGTTGATTTAAAAACCTTTAAATTGATCTCTTCATCATCTACATATAAAATATTAGGCTTGATTAAAGCTTCTTTGCTCTTAATTGTATTTTGACTTGTCATTATGGAAAATTTCTAATATTAACGTCATTCTTAACTTAAAGATTGACTAACTATTTTTCCATATAGCTGATAGGTAAATATAGTAAAGTTAGGCGTAATCTAAGCCTACCATGCAAAACTTGTCAACCCCACTTTCAGATATAGACGAGTTTAGAAATGATTGCAAAGCGATTAATTTCTCCCCATAAGAGACCGCTAAATTACTATCTAAAAGATGTAATAAGTTTCCTTCAAAAACATCTTTATCAGTTATGGTATCTATCGTATAAACATAAATTTTATCACATGCCTCAGCGTTCAATTTATATATTTTAGCCTCATTACTAGAGAGTTGCACTCCATTTGTTTCACTTTCTTCAAAATTAACTATTTGACCTTCTTTATAGCCAAATATCATATCGGAATTGGTAATTACCCAGTCGTTTGGCTTCTCTTTATGACTGAAAAACACCGTCATTCCAATATTAATGTCATCATAAAAATGCTGCTTAACTACTTGGTCATTAATTTTTGATAAATAATTAAAAAAATCAATTGGGTTAAAAACTTTGTTACCAATTACATAGTCTTTTGCATATTCGAGAATAAATGACTTAATTAAACTGCCTTCTACATGATTCACAGAGCAGTTAACCATTAAAAAAAGAAAACTATCTTGATTTTTGAATTCATGGATAAATATGTTTTCCTTTCCTTCACACTCTTTAGAATAATTAATAATGATCGGATTATCAAAATGCTCTCTAATAACATCCGTTCTCAGCTTCTTAAATCCAATTAAGGACTTGGCATAAGCGCTTAACTTGTCTTCATCACTTGCATTTACAGCTTCTATATCCTGCTTCTTGGAAAGTTCTTTATTCTGTTTATTTAGAAAAGTATCAAAAGTATTTTTTAATGATTCAGAATTCCATGGTTTGGTAATGTATTGATGAACACCAAAGTCATTGATAGATTCAATAATAACTTCCAGATCAGAGTGACCAGTCATAATCATCCTTAATACTTCTGGGTATTTATGAACTACTTTTTCCAAAAACTTAGTTCCTGACATTTCAGGCATTCTTTGA
Organism: uncultured Cyclobacteriaceae bacterium; assembly: GCA_937958005.1. Taxonomy (GTDB): domain Bacteria; phylum Bacteroidota; class Bacteroidia; order Cytophagales; family Cyclobacteriaceae; genus JANSWY01. The sequence continues at coordinate 53,097 of CALGOB010000040.1, read as the reverse complement.
TCGGTAATTACCAGATCTATTTTAACTTCGTCTAAAATTTTCAACCCTTCTTTTCCTGATTGAGCCAAGAATACGTTATAATACCTTTTAAAAGTTTCCTTAAAAACTTTTAAATTGATAATTTCATCATCTACATATAAAATATTGTGCTTATTGACTGCACGAATATCAAGCCTATCATTATCTAATCTCATTCCCAGTTAATTTGCAGCAACAGCTTGCTGTTTATTGGTGCTATTATATAAATTTTTTGGTAGCGCTATAGTGAATTTAGTACCTTCTCCCAATCTACTGTCGACTGTTATCAATCCCTTATGTTGCTGAACTATGCTATGTGATATAGAAAGGCCTAAACCAGTACCCTCTCCCACTTCTTTTGTCGTGAAGAATGGGTCAAATATCTTAGATTGCACGTCTTCAGGGATTCCCGGCCCATTGTCTTTAATAAAAATCATGACCTTATCCTCTTCAAAATAGGTGCCTATTGTAATTTCAGGCGATTCTTTATTTGCAATCACATCAATAGCGTTGTTTATTATATTCACAAAAACTTGATTTAATTGACCTGGATAACATTCTATCTCTGGTAGTTTTTCATCAAACTCTTTAACAATTGCAATATTATGGTCTGAATATTTATTGTGCAAGATCAATAGTGAGGATTCTAGATTTTCATGAATATCAACTGTTTTTATTTCCGCTTCGTCAAACCTTGAGAAGGTCCTAAGTCCCTTAACAATCTCGGTAACTCGATCTGCACCGTATTTCAGGTTCCCTAACATTTCCTCTATTATTTCTATTGAATCTTTTATTTCTTCTTTGTCTAACGTCTTACTGTACTCAACTATTTTATCACCTTCTTTTACTACAAGAAAATGTTCAAAAATTTCTTTAAGTTCCCCAAAGTTCATCCCTATAATATTGGCACTATTCAATACAAAGTTGATAGGGTTGTTAATTTCATGAGCTATACCTGCTGTCAATTGACCAAGTGAAGACATTTTCTCAGCATGAATCAACTGAACTTGTGTATTCTTCAACTCTGAATTAATTGACTCTAACTCGGTTCTCATCTGCTGTTCCTTAGAAAGCGAGGACTTCAGACTTAATTGAGTCCTTTTAAGTTTATTATTAGATTTCAACAAATGATCAGAGCTTTTCTTCAACTGGGAATTTCTCTTCTTGATCACATTTTGCTGTGACTCAAGATTCACATTTTGTTGCGTTATTATTTTTCTGGATTGATTAGTTTTAAAATAAGCATATAAGATCACCATTAATATCAAAACAATTCCCACTATAGCTGACCAGAAAAATATCCTATCCTGTGCCGCCTTTTCTCTTTCTTGTTTCGAGATTTTTTCTTGCTGGGTAATCAGGTAAGTTTTAGCCTCTACTTCATTCATCGCATCTATCCTTTCCTTATCTATTTCTTTGATATTTGAGGACAGCTCTTCATTGTCTTTAGAAATTTCGGCCACCGTTTTTTGATTAGCAGCTATTACCGAATCCTGATACTGTTGAAGACGTTTTAGCTCTGCATTTGCTTCTCGAGTATCAGCTAATTCAAAACTCTTTGAACGTAATTCTTTTGCTTGCCTACCACGCTCATCGGTAAGCTCTCTACTTTTATTCACAAAATCACTACTGAATTTTTGAGCAATTGACAAAGTTAATTCACTCTCATTAGCACGAGCTCTGTTATCATAACGAATCAGGGTAGCTAATTCTTGTTGTTTTGATTTCTTATTTGCTGCTACAGCTGAGTTGTATAATGCTTTATACCTCTTACTATCAGGGATATCCCCTACTGCAACGGCTATCTCAGCCCCCAAGCTATAGATTTCTTCCTTTTCATCTAAGAGTTGTTGACCCGCTACTGCATTTTCTGCCTGTTTGATAGCATCTAAAGCATTTTGCGGTTTCTCTGATAATTGATATGCTTTAGCTAACCATTTATATACAATTGGTTTTTGTATAGCATTAGGTGAAGCTCTTACCAAATTTACTGTTTGAACCAATGATGTAATTGCCTGATCATAATTTTTATTAGCAATATAGGCTTCGCCCAGTAATCTATTGCTTTCTATGTTATTTGGGGATTTAGCTAATGCTAGTTTTGCAAACTCTAAGGATTTACTTCCATTCCCAGTCTTTGTATAAAGTTCTGCAATTTTCCTAGCTACCTGAACTTCCTTAGACCGATCACCTTCAGATTGGGAAAACTTATAGACCACTTGCAAGGCATTAATTGCTTTATTATATTGTTTCTGATCTTCATATATAATACCTAACTGCTCATTAAATGATGATACATAAAACTCATCATTTTTTAATCGATCAATTAATTGTTTAAAGGTGTTCTCTGCTAAATTGTATTCTTTAGCAAATAAATAATTAAAAGCAACTGCTGTTTTTGCATTAACATAACTTTCGCTATCATCAGTTTTGGCAAAAAATCCTGCTGCAGCATCGTAAGTTTCTGCTGACTTCTTAAAAGCTTGCATTTCTACATAAACCTTAGCTAAAGCCATGTAACCATTTGCTGCTATCACATCATTCTTTTCTTGTTTAGCTAGTAAAGCTATTTGAAGGAAATAATTAGAAGCTATCTTATACTCTTTATTTTCTAGGTAAGAATTTCCTAAAATACTTTTAAACTGCAAACTAAGTCCATCATCTTGAATCTCTTCAGCCTCAGCTAATCCTTTTAATCCGTACTCAATGGCTTTATCAAAATTTGAAGTTTCAAATTTACCATAAGAAACTTCCAATAGGCTACTTGCACTCTGATAAGTAGCCCCTTGCTGTGCGAAAACATGAAAAGGTAACAACATCATTGCTATTAGACCTATTTTAAAAAACATCCTTTTGATTACCATTAAAATAAATTGTGTATCTAGTAGTTTAAATCAGTTATAAAACTAGTCTTTTCAATCGTTTCTTATTTCTTTTTTCGATAGACATACAATTGCACTCGATAAATATCAGAATAGATGTCTTTTTTAATCTGAATTATGTATTAGAAAATTTATCCTTATTGTAAGTCTCTTCATTACAACCACTTAACAGACGGTTGTACCTATACTCGCATTTGCGGAGGGTTATTAGTTTTGTTTTTTTAATCTCATCAATCATTATATAGTTCTACTACACCTAAGTAAAGACTCCTGAAGTAGTGGTGAAGCATTGAAAAACACAAAAATGAAATATTATTCTATACTGATTAATTGAATATGCACCCAGACAAAATCTAATAGTACCAATTAAGAACTAAAAAATGGAAAAAATGATTAATCGAGCTCCAGTCAGATGGCTTTTATAACAATTTAGATCTGGTTTACATCAAATTTCTATTGCATAATGTAGAATAAAACAGGGCATCTCTTTTTCACGGATGACAGCAATATTAACAATAAAAAACCAGTACTATCATTAGAGTACTGGTTTTTTTGGCTACTAGAAATATAGGTTACAATGATATTAACTTCTTTTATTTAATTCATCTCTAATTTTGGCTGCCCTCTCATAATCTTCTTTTTCTAATGCTTCCTTAAGCAAAATTTCAAGTTTATCAAGAGATGTTTCGTCCAATTGCTCATTTGAAGATTCTTTTGTCTCTTCAGGCTTATCATCAGTTTTTCTAATTTTAGCTATTTCATCATCAGCATCATCTGCAAGTACAATCCCTGCTTCTGTCAAAATAGATTCATTTGTAAAAATAGGTACATCAAACCTAAGACCAATAGCAATAGCATCTGACGGCCTAGCGTCTATGGTAAACTCACCATTATCACCTTTACACAAAATTTTAGCAAAGAAAACCCCTTCTTTAAGGTCAGAAATCAGTATCTCTTTCAAATCGAAACCTATGCTATAAGCAAATGATTTGAAAAGGTCGTGCGTCATTGGCCTATTAGGTACTATTTTTTCAATCTCGATCGCAATGGCTTGCGCTTCAAACATTCCAATAATAATTGGAAGCCTTCTATTACCTTTAGATTCCCCTAAAACTAATGCAAAAGATCCATTTTGTGTCTGACTTGAAGACAGTCCCAATATTTCTAGTTTAATTTTGTCCACTTATCTATTTAGCGCTTTTAAGTGCCTCAGTTAGTTTTGGCACAACTTCAAATGCATCACCTACTATTCCATAGTCAGCAGCCTTAAAGAATGGTGCATCTTCGTCTTTATTAATAACTACAATAAACTTAGATGAATTAACACCTGCTAAATGTTGGATAGCTCCTGAAATACCAACAGCAACGTACAAAGTAGGGCTTACTTTAACACCTGTCTGGCCAACATGTTCATGATGAGGTCTCCATCCAATGTCTGAAACCGGTTTACTACAACCTGTTGCAGCTCCTAGTGTCTTGGCTAAATCCTCAATCATATTCCAGTTTTCTGGTCCTTTCAAACCTCTTCCCCCAGAAACTACAATATCAGCCTCTGGCAATAAGACATCACCGGTCGCTTTTTCTTGCGACAATTTATTTACACTAAAATCAGAAGAAGGAATTTCTGGGTTAAAAGCTTCAACACTAGCTTCATCACCATCTAATTTAATTTCAACAGCATTCTTTTTAATTGCTATTATTTTTTTATCCCCCGTTAAAGCTACTTTTGCAAATGCTTTACCAGTGTAAATACTTCTAGTTACATGAAATCCACTCGATAAATCAGGTAAAGAAGTAACATTAGACGCAAGGCTTGCATTGGTTTTGATAGCAACTCTAGCTGCTACTGCATCACCCAAAGAAGATTTTGCTAAAACTAATAAATCACTTCCCTGCGCATTCATTGCTGCTGCTACACCTGTGGCATAAGCTTGAATATTTCCTTCTTTCAACTGGGAATCTGATGCATGCAATACTTTACTTGCTCCGCTTTTACCAGTCGCAGCCAATTCTGACTGATCAATTTCACCAAATGCGAGTGCTATTACATCACCGCTATTCATTGCAGCGGCGTAGCTCACTGCTTCTAAAGAAGACTTTTTAACCGCCCCTTCGTCTGTTTCTATAAAAACTAATATTGACATTTAATTATTAAATTTTAGAGTGGCTATTAAATTACTTTCGCTTCGTTTTTTAACAAATCTACTAATTCAGAGACATTATCTGCATCTATCATCTTAACAGCACCTTTTGCAGGTGGCAATTCAAAGTTTTCCAATGTAGTCTTCACCTCATCATTATCAGGTTCTATCACATTCAAAGGTTTAGACCTTGCTCCCATTATCCCTCTCATATTTGGGATCTTCCATTCAGCAATTGGTTCTTGACAACCTGCTACAAAAGGAAGTGTTACTTCTAAATACTCTTTACCTCCTTCTATTTCCCTTGCTACTTTTGCCGTATTTCCTTCTATATCCAATTTCATAACTGGTGATAATGAAGGCATCCCCAACATCTCTCCAACCATTCCATGAACTTGTCCACCGTTGAAATCAATAGATTCTCTACCCATTAATATCAAATCATAATTTCCTTCTTTCGCAACTTTAGCTATTTGATTCGCCACAAAAAAAGAATCTTTAGGGAAAGCATTTATTCTTACTGCTTCGTCAGCTCCTATAGCCAATGCTTTTCTAATAGTTGGTTCTGTCTCAGCCTCCCCTACATTCAAAACGGTAATTTTGCCACCATTTTGTTCTTTCAATTCAACAGCTCTAGCAAGCGCATAATCGTCATATGGCCCAATAATGAACTGAACACCATTTGTATCAAATTTTTTATTGTCATCAGTAAAACTGATCTTTGATGTAGTATCAGGTACGTGGGTGATACACACTAATATATTCATATTCAAATTAACTTTTGTTATATAAATTTGTGTGAAGTTAGTTAATCAATTGCCTAAAATAAAGAATTTAGAAACTTAATGAACGAAGGAAGGATATTACAGTTAAAACAGTTTATAAAAGAAGACGAAAATGACTACTTTTCTATCTATGCACTTGCTTTAGAACATAAACTTGAAGATCCTCTTACTTCAATTCAATATCTCGAGTCAATTCGTTCAAAAAACCCTGAATATATAGCCCTTTATTATCATTTAGCAGAGCTATATATAGAAACTGATCAAATAGAAAAGGCAAAGTCCACTTTTGAATCAGGTATCCTTATAATTGAAAAGACAAAAGACTCTCATGCATTAAAAGAACTCAAGAATGCTTTTCAGAATTTCCTATTCGAATATGAATGAACCAGCCCCAACTCAGTACCTTTGCTAAGAATGCTACGGCACTCGCAGAAAGGCACAAGGTATCTATGGGCAATAATTTAATGGGTGACTCGGTGTCTCCGCAAAGCTTCAGCGCTCGCGGAAAAGTTGGCGATGCCTGACTTGGGAATTAATTCCCCTAGGGATTAAAGGGTTAATACATCATGCGGATCAAAAAGTTAATCCATCTTAATTACGAGTTTCCCAAATTGTTTAGCATCTCTCATGTCATTAAAAGCATTGACAATCTCATCAAAAGGTCTGATTGAATCTACAATAGGGTTTATTTTATTTTCTGTGACTAGTTTTATCATTGCAGTAAATTCATCATCATTTGCCATCGTAGATCCTATCAAAGATGCTTGTGACCAAAATAAACGAAACATATCCACTGACTCCGGAGCACCAGCAGTAGAGCCATAAAAAACGATTTTACCTGCAGATTTAATCACTTTTAAATAGGTATTTACATGATTCCCTCCAGCACTATCTATGATTAAATCAAAACCTCCTGTAACTTTTAATGCATCTTTCCACCAGCCCTTATCTTTATAATTGAAACCCCCTTTAGCTCCTAAAGTCTTTGCTTTTTCAATTTTCTCTTCAGAACCTGATGTCACATAGTAGTTGCCACCCAAAGCACTCAAAATCATCGCAGCAGATTGACTTACTCCTCCACCAATTCCAGTAACAAGCACTTTAAAACTGTCTTGATAACCTCCTTTTATCATTAAGGCACGGTAAGCCGTCATTCCAGCCAAAGGGATAGCCGCAGCCTGTTCAAAAGTTAGGTGTTTTGGTTTTAAAGCTAATCTGTTTTCATTTATCACTAAGTATTCTGCAAAAGTACCATCAGAGGGCATCCCTAAAATATGGTAATTAGCACTTTGCACCAATGGATTATCTCCCCAATCAATATTTGGATTAATAATTACTTCTTGATTCAACCAATTATTTGATACGTTCTTTCCCAGTCCTACTACTATTCCAGCACCATCTGATCCTAATGTAACCCCTACTTTTAAAGCAGGGTATTTTCCTTCCCTGCACCATTGATCTCTATGGTTTAGGGCAGCAGCTTTTACTTGAACCAAAACTTCATTAGCATTTGGTTCTGGTTTATCAATTTCATTTAGGATGATGGTATCATCCCCTTGATCTGTTAATTGTAATGCTTTCATGGGATATCAAAAAAGTTAAAATGGGGCACTTCCATCATTATCTGGTGTAGCTTCACCAGAATCAGTATTTGCCTTACTAGGCATGGTTATCGTATTGCTAAATTCAGAAGGCAGTCCTACTGAAGGAAATCCACCATCCATTCCAGATCCAGTGCTATCTAAATCTGTAAATCTTGTAAATCTTCCGATAAACTTAAGCTGTACGTTTTCCAAAGATCCATTTCTATGTTTAGCAATAATCACTTCACCAGTACCTACAGTAGGCATACCGTTTTCATCTTCAGTAATACCATAATATTCAGGTCGATACAAGAACATAACCATATCTGCATCTTGTTCAATAGATCCTGATTCCCTCAAATCCGAAAGTTGAGGACGTTTATCCCCACCCCTTGTTTCCACAGCCCTACTTAGCTGGGAAAGTGCAATAACTGGTACATTTAATTCTTTTGCAATCCCTTTAAGAGCTCTAGATATAGAAGCAATTTCTTGTTCTCTGTTTCCTCCACCTTTTGAAGAGTCACCACTCATTAATTGCAAATAATCTATGACAATCAGTTGGATATCATGTTGGGCTTTAAGTCTTCTACATTTGGCACGTAATTCCAAAATACTCAAGCCAGGGGTATCATCTATAAAAATAGGTGCTTCGGTGAGTTTAGCCGTTTTATGAACTAACTGTTCCCACTCATAATCAGCCAAGGTACCCTTTTTAATTTTCTCACTATCCAGCTCAGCTTCAGCAGAAATCAACCTATTCACAAGTTGTACAGAGGACATCTCCAGTGAGAATATTGCTACACCTTGGTTAAAATCAACTGCTGCATTACGCATAGCAGAAACTACAAATGCAGTTTTACCCATACCTGGACGAGCTGCTATAATGATCATATCAGAAGGTTGCCAGCCGGAGGTTACCCGATCTAAAGCGGTAAAACCGGAAGGGACTCCAGTTAAACCATCTTTATGATGTTTTTTCTCCTCCAATTCTCTTATAGCCTCGCTCATCAACGTTCTCATACTAGAATAGTTTTTTCTAATATGGGATTCTGATACTTCAAAAAGTGAGGCTTCAGTTTTGTCTAATAACTGAAATACATCAGTGGTATCTTCGTAGGCTTCTTGCGTAATCAAAGAAGAAATCCTTATCAATTCTCTTTTGATTGAGTTTTCAGCAATAATTCTTGCATGAAACTCTATATTAGCGGCAGAATTTACTTTGGTAGTCAGTTCAGTCACTACATAAGTACCTCCCACTATTTCCAAATTACCACTTTTTCTCAGTTGGTTGGTAACCGTCAGTAGATCAACTGGTTCTGAATTATTAAAAAGTTGTACAATAGCTTCATAAATATGTCTATGTGCATCCCTATAAAAACTCTCCGGTTTTAGAATATCTATTACCGCTGTCAACGCATCTCTCTCCAACATCAAAGCCCCTAATACAGCTTCTTCTAACTCCAATGCCTGGGGAGGCACTTTTCCCAATTGCCCTGAAAGATCAGGAACATTCATTCTCCTTGGTTTTGCTGTAGATTTAATAGGTGATTTATTATCCATCTATAATGTTCAACGTTTTTTAATATCAATAACTACAAAAGTATCACTTCATTATGAGAAAGGTTTACCTCCTATCCACAAGATGTCATCAATTTATCCACATAATACTATTTACTACTGAAATAAAGCATTTAATATTTGACACGGCTATTATTTAGTTTAATTTTGAAATCTTACAGAAGTATCATTATATGTTAGGGAAACTACTCGATAAGCAACGAATTATAATTTCCGGTTCCAAAGGAAAAGAAGAAGTATTCGATATAGTCAATAAAGTATTAGAAGGTCTTAATAAACCATTCACTTCTTTTAGATCTGGTGATGAAAAGGAAGAACTAATCAATGAAGCGCCTATTGCTATCATTTTATGCAAGGAAAATGACTTGCTAAACTATGACGCACATATTGCTCTAATCACTACTATTTTAGATAATGACAATAAAGATGTAGATGCGACTGTTCGTCATTATGAAAAAATGGTTGATGCATTACCTAAAGCTGGCACCATCATTTTCAATGAAGACGACAATATCCTACTGATAATAGGAGAAAAAGAGAGGCCTGACATACAAAGCATTAAATTCAGTGCCCCTGCTGTTAAGCACAAAGGAGATGAAATCATCATAGAGCTGGATAAAATGGAAGCCATATTAAAAAATTGTAGCGACCTAGAAGCTTTCTATATTAAAGCTTCCTATACACTCCTAAAAAGATTGGGAGTAAGTGAAAAAGACTTTATTAATATTATAGAGAAATGAAATTAAATTTAAAAAACCCTTTAGCTTTTTTCGATTTAGAAACCACTGGAACTAATATCGCCAATGATCGAATAGTAGAAATATCGATTGTGAAAATTTCTGTAAAAGGAGAAAAAGAAATCAAGACCAGAAAAATAAACCCGACGATTCCAATTCCGCATGAAACGAGTTTAATTCATGGTGTTTATGATGAAGATGTCAAGGATTCTCCAACGTTTAAACAAATAGGAAAATCGCTTGTTGACTTTTTAGAAGGCTGTGATCTTTCTGGGTATAATATTCTAAAATTTGATGTTCCACTATTAGTAGAAGAGTTTCTGAGGGCTGATATAAATTTTGATGTTAGCAAAAGGAAATTAATTGATGCTCAAAAAATCTTCTTTATGATGGAGAAAAGAAACCTATCTTCAGCTTATAAGTTTTATTGCAACAAGAATTTAGTAGGGGCTCATAGCGCTGAAGCAGATACCTTGGCAACTTATGAGGTATTAGAATCTCAGATTAATAAATACAATGGCCAAGAAGTTACTGATCTCATGGGCAAACCGATTGGGACTATAGAAAATGATATGGCCAAACTACACGAGTTAACCAACTCTAAGATGGTTGATCTTGCTGGCCGAATGGTCTTTAACGATAAAGGAGAAGAAGTATTTAATTTTGGGAAAAATAAAGGTAAATTAGTTTCCGATATACTTAAAAGAGAATCGGGTTTTTATGATTGGATGATGAAAGGTGATTTCCCATTAGATACTAAAAGAAAACTAACAGAAATAAAGTTGAGAGGCTTTAACAATAAATAAAAGGAAATTCCTATTCACTGCTTATACCTGAAAAACTCATATGCCAAAGACTATCATTGTATCGAACAGACTCCCTGTAAAAATATCAAAGGAGGATGGAACTCTTGTTACTAAACCAAGTGAAGGTGGCCTAGCTACTGGACTAGGGTCAATTTACAAAGAAGGAGACAATGTATGGATAGGATGGCCTGGCCTAGCGGTTTCTTCTGAGAGCGAAAAAACAGAAATCACTGAGCAACTTGCTGATGAAAATATGCGACCTGTTTTTTTAACACCTAAGGAAATAGAAGAATATTATGAAGGTTTTAGCAATGAAACACTTTGGCCAAACTTTCATTACTTCAATCAATATGCAGTTTACAATCAAAATTTTTGGGACGCATATTGCAAAGTGAATGCCAAATTTTCTAAGGCAATTGAAGAAATTGTAGAGGAAGGCGATACTTTGTGGATACATGATTACCAGCTACTTTTAGTTCCTCAATTAATTAGAAAAGTATTTCATAAACTGACCATTGGTTTCTTTTTACACATCCCCTTCCCTTCTTATGAATCGTTTAGGTTGCTACCTTGGAGAAGGGAAATATTACAAGGGATGTTAGGTGCGGATTTCCTTGGCTTTCATACCTATGATGATATGAGGCATTTCTTATCTTCTGTCAATAGACTAGCGGGACTTGGCAATTCCAATGGACAAATCAGTTTGCCAGACAGAAAGGTATTAGTAGATGCTTTACCAATGGGTATAGATTATGATAAATATGCAAATGTAGCTGCTGCCCCAGAGACATTAGATAGAGAGGTAAGGTACAGGACTTCTATTGGTGATCAGAAGCTGATTTTATCTATTGACCGATTAGATTATTCCAAAGGAATCCCGCAGAGATTAAGAGCCTTTGAATTGTTCTTGGAACGTAATGAAGACTATATTGGCAATGTATCATTATTAATGGTGGTAGTACCCTCCAGAGATCAAGTCCCAATGTATAAGCAACTAAAGGAAGAAATTGATCTTTTAGTAGGACGTATTAATGGAAAATATGGAAGGTTAAACTGGACTCCTATCCACTATTTCTATAGATCATTTCCACTCAATGCTCTCTCAGCTTTTTATAGAATGGCCCATGTCGCCTTAGTAACTCCTATGAGAGATGGCATGAATTTGGTATGCAAAGAATTTATTGCCAGTAAATTAGACAAAAAAGGAGTCCTAATTCTCAGTGAAATGGCAGGGGCTTCCAAAGAACTTTCTGATGCGATTTTGATTAATCCAAATGACATTGAACAACAAGTAGATGCCATCACTTCTGCATTATCTATGCCCCTAGATGATCAAGTTAAACATATGGATGTTATGCAAAAATCACTCAAGCGCTATAACATCCACCACTGGGTGAACCTATTCATGGAAAGGCTAAACTTCATTAAGGATGAGCAAAGATCTTTAGAAACGAAAATAATAGACAAAGATCTTTCGGAAAATATTAAAAAACAATATAACCTCGCCAATGAAAGAATAATCTTTTTAGACTATGATGGTACTTTAACTGGATTTCACGGTAATCCTTTAGATTCTAAACCTGATGAAGAGCTTATGGATTTGTTAACTGGCCTCATAAAAGATGGCAAAAACAAAATTGTCATCATCAGTGGAAGAGACAAAAGCACTCTAAATAAATGGGTCAGTAGTTATGATTTAGAAATCATCGCTGAACATGGTGTTTGGTTTATGAGTAAAAAGAAAGAATGGAGTACTGCTGCTGAGTTGAATGGAGATTGGAAAGATGATATTCAAAAAATCTTAGACAGATATGTAGATAGAACCCCTGGGTCTTTCATAGAACAAAAAGATTACAGTTTAGTCTGGCATTACAGAAAAGTAGAAACTGGGTTGGGTGAAATAAGAACCAGAGAATTAACAAGCCATTTAAAATACATAACCAGCAATAAGAACTTACAAGTGTTGGAAGGCGACAAAGTAGTTGAAATTAAAAACTCTGAAATTAATAAAGGAAAAGCAGCCAAGGTTCTTCTTAAGCAGTACAATGCTGATTTTACGATGGCATTAGGTGATGATTGGACTGATGAAGATACTTTTCTAGCAATGCCTGAGGAAAGTATCACTGTAAAAGTAGGTAATTCTGCCTCCGCCGCTAAATATAATGTCCCCTCTTACTTAGAGGTAAGAAAATTATTATGGAAACTTATTGAGCAATAATTCCGTTACTACTAGCGTTATCAATTGATTAGTTATTTAGGATAATTTATTCAAATAAATTTTCTTATTTAATATTATCATTTGATTAAACAACAACAAGTCGTTACATCGGTAGTTATGTACAATTGGTCGAAAATTATTTCTTATTCTATCAATCTTAAGTAATTTAGTTGTCATAACGGTAACTGAGTAATTTTAATTATGTTACATATTAAGATATGAAAAAAATTGCTATCACGGGGATACTTCTATTCATCCTCTTTCAATCCTTCGGTCAGAACTCATTTTTTGATAAGTATGATCTATTTTTAAAAAAATATACGCATGATGGTAATCTTGACTTTAATAGGTTAAAGAATGAACCAAAACTACTTAACGATGTGTACAATCAACTGGCTACCATAGAATTGGAAGGTAAATCTGACGATTACATCAAAGCAGTTTTAATTAACGCTTATAATGTTATTGTTATTAAACAAGAACAGGTTTTTTATCCTATCAAAACGCCTAAAGATATTAGTGGTTTTTTTGATAATATTACTCACACAATTGGCGGCCAATACTATACTCTTGAACGGCTAGAAAAAGAGTATCTTTTGGAAACCTTTCCTGATCCGCGAGTTCATTTGGTTTTAGTTTGTGGTGCTAAAGGATGCCCCAAACTCAGCAAAAACGCATATCGTCCAGAAAATCTCAACAAGCAATTGGATTCTCAAGTAAGAGAAATTTTGAATGATAGAGATTTCTTAATCACGAATAACGATAACACCAAGATTTCTCTATCTAAAATTTTCGAATGGTATTACGAAGACTTTAAGAAAGTTAGTGGTGAAAATATTTTGGATTACATTAATAGGTATAGTGATATCAAATTTTCAAATAATACTGCAATCAGTTATTATGATTATGACTGGTCAATCAATCAAATGGCTAGTGGCGACGAATAAGTGATTCTATGAAAATGAATCAACACCTACACAAAGGTACGGAGTATCTATGGGCAATAATTTAATGATCGACTCAAGAGTCGGGGCGCCCGGCCAGGGGAATTAATATCCCTTAGGGATTAAAAAAACACCGATGATTCATTTCATCGGTGTTTTTTTATTAAGCATTATAAAAAATTAGGTTGATCTAGCTTTCCCGCAATTCTATTCCCAGCATTTATCAGTCCTACATGACTATAAGCTTGCGGAAAATTACCCCACATACTGCCCGTTTTATCATCTACATCCTCGCTTAATAACCCTACATGATTTGCATAGGACAGCAAGTTTTCGAAATACTTAATAGCTTCATCTATTCTTCCAACACAAGCTAAAGCTTCCACATACCAAAAAGCACAAATTAAGAAAGTAGTTTCAGGTTCACCAAAATCATCTTGATGTTTGTATCTATAAAACAATCCATTGGAGGCTGATAGCTCTGTTTCTAATGCCTTTAAGTGATCCTTTGCTTTTTGCGAATCACCATTCACATAACTCATCATAATTATCTGTAAGGTACTTGCATCCATTCGCTCGACCCCCATAGCTTGGGCATAGCCTTTTTTGGCTGGGACATAACACTTCTCCAATTTTTCAGCCGCTATATCCCTCAATTTAGTAGCTTTTGCTCCTATTTCGTTATCTTTTAATTCAATAGCCATCTTAATTGCGGCAGATGCTCCAGCCCAATGAAACAAATAAGTATAACTATGGTATTGAGCCAAGTTTCTAAATTCCCAAAGTCCTGCATCGGTCTCTTCCATGGTTTTTTCGATCATGGATAAAGAATGGTTAATTAAATTCTTTGTTTCAAAACGTTCGTTAAATATCAATCTTTTATCAGTAAAAAGAGGCAGTAAAGAAACCAAAACTTGACCATACACATCATTTTGAATATGTGTATAGGCATCATTCCCTATGCGTACAGGTTGATTTCCAAGATATCCCTTTAAAGGCAGCTCAATCTCTACCATTTTACTACTTGGACTGATCCCATACAAAGGCTGATAACGATCCCTTTCAGCATAAACTATATTTGAGATATAATGAAAGTATCTTTCAAGCTCCTCAAAGTGGCCAATATTATTAAAAGCATTTAAAGTGTAATAGGTATCTCTCATCCAACAAAATCGATAATCCCAGTTTCTAGTACTTCCTGGTGACTCAGGCAAACTAGTAGTGGCCGCAGCTATAATAGCTCCTGTATCTTCGTATTGATGAATTTTAAGGATTAAAGCAGATCTTATCATAGCATCTTGGTGAAAATTACTAATGCTTGTAGACTTAACCCAGCTTCTCCAATAGTTGATTGTCTTTTTGTAAAATGTCTCACATGTTTCTTCCAAAGGAGCTTCCAACGGAGGCCCATAGGTTAAAACGAGATATTTAGTTTCATTGAGCACAAAATATTCATCATTGATCAAATAATTCAGAGAGACATTTGTGGTCAATCTCATTTGTTTATCTGCTCCTAAAAAACGAATATGACTACTTCCCATACTTCGTTCCAATTTTTCTTCTCCATAATTTTTAACAGGATGACAGATTGCTTTCACTCTCGGTTGCCCTTTGATTGGTTCTACTTTCCTGATCATCATCAGTGGTCTGTAGTACCTATCGTGCTGATGAAACCTAGGAGCAAAATCGGTTATTTTGTAAAGTCCTGACTGACAAGTCACCTCAGTACAAATCACATTCGTATTTTCTACATAATATTGATTGGTTTCAAAACCTTCGTCCTCCGGCTTAATGGAGAATTCACCGCCTTTATCATCATCCAACATTCCTCCAAAAATGAAAGATGAATCAAACCTTGGCCAACACATCCAATCAATATTTGTGTTCTTATGTACAAATGCCAAAAAGGCACAATTACCAATTACCCCATAATCATAGGTATGTCTACTCATTTATGATTAACTTTATAGAATTATAAAAACTGTAATAAATCAGTTTTTTTTCAAGAAAGCAACTAATAATAGTATCTATTTTAATAAAAATTTCATAATTAAGTATATGATTACGTTTAAAAACGTAAATAAGAGTTTCGCATCACATCAAGTGCTTAAAAACATTAATTTTGAAATTAATCAAGGCGAAGCATTCTGTTTACTTGGAAAAAGTGGGAGTGGAAAAACTACTTTATTGAAAATGATCAACAAGCTGATCTATCCTGATAATGGTAGTGTGTTTATTGAAGGTAAAGATGCTAAAAGCATCAATGATATTTCCTTAAGAAGAAATATTGGCTACATTATTCAATCTGGAGGACTCTTTCCACATCTAAAAATACGAGATAATATCGCAATCTCACTTAAGCTAGATGGAAAAAGTAAAGATCAAATTAACCATCGAGTAAAGGAATTGATTGTTCAAATAGGATTAGACGAAAATTACCTTGATAGGCATCCAATTACCTTATCAGGTGGACAGCAACAACGAATTGGAATTGCAAGGGCTATTGCTAACAATCCCAGTATGATCTTGATGGATGAGCCATTCAGTGCCTTAGATCCTATTTTAAGAGAGCAAATGCAGAATGATTTCATAAATATGACTGCTTTAAAAAACACGACAAAGGTCATCGTAACTCATGACATAGACGAAGCATTGAAACTAGGAAATAGAATTTGCTTACTTGAAAATGGAGAAATTACATTTATAGGAACACCTCAAGAATTTCTTTCATCCGAAAATCAAAACGTAATTAACTTCCTAGGGGAAGAAAGTAATATATTAAAGATCAAACATACACCAATGAGTCAAATGGGTGATCAGGAAAAACTTAATTATATTCCTGATACTTATGAGGAAGTAAATGATCAAACTAACATTATTCAAGTCTTTAACAGTAATAATGCATATGTAAAAAATACCTCCAATGGCAACTTTTACTCCATTAAATCAATCAAAGATCATTTCATCACTCACTTAGGTAAAGTACTATGAAGCAACTGTTCAAATATTTTTCTGAGAATCATATAGAAATATGGAGTCAGGTATTAGAACATTTTCAGTTGACCTTATTATCTATTTCTATTGCCTCAATTATTGGCATTTGTATAGGTGCTCTTATTAGTTCAAAAAGAAATCTTGCCAATTTATTTCTTAGTTTCATCAATATTCTTCAAACTATACCTAGTTTAGCTTTACTAGGTTTTTTGATCCCCCTTATTGGTATTGGTACTTTTCCAGCCGTATTAGCTTTATTTATTTATGCATTACTTCCTATCGTACGAAATACCTATACAGGAATAAGTGAAATAGATTCCTCTATCATAGAAGCTGGCAAAGGGCTGGGCATGACTAATTTTCAATTACTGATAAAACTAGAATTGCCTTTAGCAATTCCTTTAATCCTAGCGGGCATCCGAACGGCATCTGTCATCAATGTAGGAGTGGCAACTTTGTGTTCATTAATTGCAGCAGGCGGGCTGGGAGAATCCATTTTTGGAGGTATCTCACTTAATAATACTCAGATGATTCTAGCAGGAGCTATTCCTGCCTCATTAATGGCTTTATGCTTTGATGGGATGTTTGGCCTCATGCAGAAAATAAGTGGTAAACACATCAAACTATCCATTACACTTTTTGGCCTGCTAGTTTTCATTAATCTAATAGGGTTCATTCCTAAGAGACCAGATAGCAGGTTAGTTGCAGGTTTCAATTCTGAATTCATCAATAGAGAGGATGGTTTTGTAGGTTTAGATACATTATATGATTTACCTGTCGAAATCAAAGAACTTGAAATAGGACTACTTTACAGGGCGTTAGATAGTAAAAAGGTAGATTTTATTGATGGGTTTAGTACAGATGGAAAGATTGAAGCGTATGACCTGACGCTTTTAGAAGATGATAAAAACTATTTCCCTCCATATTTTGCCGCCCCAATCATCAAAACAGAAACACTCAGGAAATTTCCACAAATAGAAAGGGCATTTAATAAAATATCAGGTAAGATTAATAACGTACAAATGGCACAGATGAATTTTGAGGTTGATCAAAATAAGGTCAGTCCAGCTGATGTAGCTATTGATTTTCTGACTTCTCTTCAAATTAAGACAAAGAAAATAGAAGGAGCGAGTAATCCTCAAATTATTATTGGCAGTAAAAATTTCACAGAAAGCTATATACTGGCTCATATCTTTGGGCAGTTGATAGAAGCTGAGACTGGACTTAAAGTTGGACTTAAAACTGGATTTGGAGGGACTAAATTGTTATTTGATGCTTTGGACAATGGAGAAGTACATATTTACCCAGAATATACAGGAACAGGCTTCTTAGTAATCCTAAAACCGGAAAAAACATTAGTCAAAGAGTTATTAAGAGATAAAAAACGATTAAACAACTACTTATTTAATGAATTTAGAAAAAAATATGGCATTACTTGGCTAGATCAATTAGGATTTAACAATACATTTGCCATTATGATGAGAAAAGAACAAGCTGAAAGATTGAACATAAAATCAATTAGCGATCTATCAAATTATCTTAAAAATTAATTATTAGATCTCAAATTCTTTCTTTTACTTATATTTGATTTAATACGGAACAGTATTTATGTTTAAAATTCTCAACAAACACAAACAGTGGAAGCTAGTCGCTGAAATAATGGCAGGTTTGATCATTTATGTGATCATGGTTGTGCTTTTGGTCTATTTTGAAAAAGATAGTACACAAGCCAATATCACTACTTTTCAAAATGCCATCTGGTATTCTATTGTCACACTTACTACTGTAGGTTATGGAGATTATTATCCTGTAACGGTATATGGTAGAGTAATCGGTTTTATCTGGGTCTTACTCAGCTTAGGACTCTATGGATTATTAATTGGTCAAATCACAAACTTAATGGCAACTTTGAAAGAAAATAAACGGCTTGGGTATTCAGGCACAAGTTTTAACAACCACGCTGTAATAATAGGCTGGAATGAATTCAGTAAACTAGTAACTGACCAATTAGTAGGAGTTGGAAAGGAAGTGGCAATCATCACCAACAAAAAAGATGATGTAGACAACATAAACGAAAAGTATAAATCTAAAAATATCTTTACCCTATTTACGGATTTTGATAATTTTGATTTACTTAAAAAGGTAAACATTCAAGAATCTTCTACAGTATTCATCAATTTGGAAGATGATACAGAGAAACTGGTTTATGTGCTTAATCTAAAAAAGTACTACAATGATCTTGAATTTGTTGTTACTTTAGAAAATCCTGACCTTAAAAATACTTTTATTTCTGCAGGTGTATCCAATGCATTATCGAGCTATGAAATTTCTTCTAAATTACTAGCAAGTTATATGTTCGAAAGAGATGTAGCAGCATATAGTGAGGCTATCATGTCATTTGCTAAATCTGATAGTGATTATGATGTCAAACAATTCATTGTAAGTAATACTAATCCTTATGTAAATAAATCTTATCAAGAAGTTTTCTTTGACCTTAAGAAGAGGTATAACACCATTTTAATTGGTGTAACTAAAAGGGATAAATTTGGGAAAAGAAAACTAATTAAAAATCCTATGGGCGAAGTAAAAATTGGCCTTGGGGATTACATGATCATCATTCTCAATGGAAAAGCATTTAAGCTCCTTAAAAAGGTATTTAATGTGGATGAGGGCTATTTCAGGGAACGTATCAATTAATAACACTATGCGTCAACTAACCTTTTCTTTTACAATTTCACTAATCTTAATATTAGGAAGTTGTTCCAACAGTGATGTAAATCCTGTAGATTTATCTACAAGGGAAATGCACGAATCAATCAAGAGTGATGATTTTGACACGATCTCTGTTAATGGTGTCGATTATTTAATTATGGAGAGAGATAGGAACAATCCTCACGAAGGTTTTGGTTTTATGGCTCTTTCGGGAAAACAATTTATAGAAAAACAAGATTCTATAATAGCCTATCAAAAGTTGATATTAGAAAACCAGGTTAGAATCATTTCTAGATTAGAGAGGCTTCCAAATGAGGATGTCAGTTTTGAAATCAATTCAAGGTTAGAAGATTTTCTTCAGAAATAAAAAAGCTGAATTGATATCAATTCAGCTTCATGTTATATTATTTTACAAGGTTAGAAGTTAAAATCTAACCTTTTTTCATTGCATCAAAATAAGATTTAAGATCTTGTAATACTTGTTCTTTTTCCGGATCTAGTATTCCAGCTTTAACAATGTCTTTACTAACCTTAATAGCATCTATCAACTCATCTTTGTCAGAAAACACTTCATCCATCAATTGGCAATCATAAATAATGGAGGTAAGTATTACAAAGGGGGGACTAGGTCTAGTTCCTTTCAAAACAATACTTTTCAATGCCTTTCTAATCTCACTTTCAAAAGCATAATTTGCATTATCCAATCGCTCAGATAAAGGAATCCAAAGTAGTTTAGTTGCCTCTTTTTTAAGAATCCCTCTATGAACTAATAGTTGATTCAAGTCTGTCTGCACATCTTTGAATGCTGGTATCAATTTTTTTACTGTATCAACGACATCAACCCCTTCTTTTAAGACATTGAGTACATCATCTAATATTTTATTTCCTGTGCCCTGTGAGTCTAAAAGCACAATTTTTGAATTCTCAAAAGTTATTTTCTTTAGAATTGACAATTCCATAATACAGGCACTGATCACACCTGGGACAATAGTTCTTTCAGCAGCCGATAAAAGTCTGCCTTCTTCATCATCAAGAGCAATTAGATATAAACCCTCTGCTAAACTTAATTTCATTGTTTATGCTTCAAATAGATAAAATTTCACTGCGAATTTCTTAAAAATAATCAACTTATAAGCATATATCGATTATTTTTTCAAAAGCTTGCCGATAGTAAGCCCCTGCACTAAGATACTAAATACTACAACACAATAAGTAGTCAATATAATTATCTCTCTTATTTCTTCTCCAATAAATTCTTGTTCTGATAATGAAAGTGCTAAAGCAACTGATATTCCTCCACGCAAACCACCCCAAGTTAGAATTGCAATTGTTCTTGGCTCAAATGATCTGGTAAATGACATGAGTCCTATTGGTATGCTAACACCTAATAACCGAGCAAACAATACCACAACGATCCCTACTCCACCTAAAGCAAAATGTTCTAAAGAAAACGTATCCTTGATCACGATCATCTCCAAACCAATAAGAATAAAAAGAATAGCATTCATGGCCTCATCTACCAAGTGCCAAAATTTAAAAACATATTCTCCCGTAGCATTGGCCAGCTTGTCATCTCTGCCTTGATTACCTATAAAAAGTCCCATCACTACCATTGCAAGCGGTGCAGAAAAACCTATTAATTCTGCCAATCTACCCCCTACCATTACAAGAGAAATAGTTACCAATACCTCTAGCTCTACATGATCATTTTCTATATAATCCAAAATCTTAAATCCGATAAAACCAAATGCTGCACCTAATCCAAGGCCTCCTATTACTTCCTTGCCAAATAGCATAGCAACACTCCATACAGTTACCTCTCCACCACCATGTCCGTGATCGCTTTCTACACCAGCTTGGGCAGCGGCAATATTTAGAATTGTTAAAAACACAACTACCCCTACCCCATCATTAAAAAGTGATTCCCCTGCTATTTTGATTTCAAGATTCTTGGAAATCCCTACCTTTTTGACTAGTGAAAGCACAGCTATTGGATCTGTAGGAGATATCAAAGCTCCGAAAAGTAAACATAAAATAATATCTACCTCAAAACCAAATTGTTGAAACACAAAATACATAAGCCCTCCTACTATACCGGTAGATAGTAATGTGCCTACAGTAGCCAAGATAATAACCGGTATCTTTTCTTCTAATAGTTTATTGAGGTTAATTGATAATGCTCCTGCAAATAGCAGAAAATTAAGCATCACATCAAGCAGTACTTCTTTGAAATTGAAGGAACCCATAATTTCTGAGGCACCTTCAGTAAAGCTTGGAAAAATCAGGCCAAGCAATAGAATAGTCATAGACATTACCAAGGCTATCGCCATGAGGCCAATAGTAGATGGTAATTTTAAGACTGTTATATTGATCAACGTGAACACTGCTGCAATAAATATCAGCAAAGTAATGAGTTCTAGTATTCCCATGATATCTTTATGTCTGTAAAAGACGAAAATTTCTTACACAAAATAAGCCCAAAATAAGTACAAAAAACGTATAAATAAAATTATTGTTTGAATTAATGAATCGATCATTTATAACACCTCACTCCTTCATCCTACTTTCAATTTTAATCATTGTAAATAGCTGTGCTACCACGAAGAGTTTTTTAGGAACAAGAAAAATAGATAAACAAGTAACCAAACAGGGAATCTTTTCAGAACACTTTACGGGAATTGCCATTTTTGATCTTTCAACTGATAGTTGGATTTATCAAAAAAATGCAAGTAAGTATTTTACCCCAGCTTCAAACACAAAGTTGATTACACTTTTTGCTTCTTTAAAAGTTTTAGGAGAAAAAATTCCTAGTATAAAATATCAGTTAAAGAACGATACTTTGCTTTTCTCAGGCATGGGTGATCCAACTTTCCTACATCCAGATTTTCAAAATCAACCTACTTTTGATTTTTTAAACAATCAAAATGACAGTACAATTATTGTTTATGTAAGTTGTGAAGAGCCTAAGAAATTTGGTTCTGGATGGGCTTGGGATGATTATATTTATGATTTCCAACCTGAACTATCAGCATTCCCAATATATGGCAATATAGCAACTATCAATTCTTTATCAGATTCAATAAATATTGACCCTCCATTGTTTAAAGAATCTATAGAATTTAATGACAAGGCCGAATTTCCAAGAGAGAAAAATTTCAATTACTTTTTGATGAAAAAAGAAACAGCCTATTCAAAAAAACAAATTCCTTTTATAACCTCTCCCTTACTATTTACCCACCTTTTGAGCGATACACTTAACAGAAAAGTCTTATTAAATGATTCAATTAAACTGAATCAAAACAATACGCTCTTTAGTGTATCCAGTAATCACCTTTATGCCATTATGCTAAAAAGAAGTGATAATTTTTATGCCGAACAATTATTATTACTGGGAAGTCAAATGAAAGGTTTTGGTTGGCGGACAGACATCTACAGAAACTATATTATTAATAAATACCTAAAAGATCTTCCACAGCCCTTAAAATGGAAAGATGGATCAGGTCTTAGTAGATATAATCTAGTTACCCCTATAAGCATGGTCACACTACTGAAAAAAATTGAAAGTGAAATCGGATTTGAAAAAATAGAACAGTTATTTCCAGTTGGTGGTATCTCCGGGACCATTAAAAAATGGTATTCAGCAGATACTCCTTATGTTTTTGCTAAAACTGGTACATTAAGCAATAATCATAGTTTAAGTGGTTTCATTAAAACGAACTCAGGCAAATTATTGGCTTTCAGCTTTATGAATAACAACTACGTAAGAACCAACAATGATATCAAAGAATCTATGCAGTACTTATTAGAGTTTATCAGAGATAATTACTAATGATTTATCAGGTGGTTATTGTCCATAAGCTCTCAGTAGTCCGCCAGTAGCCTCAGTAAGGTAACTTTAGAATCTATCTAATCACAAATTGTCTGTAACCGCTGCAGAGAAAAGTAAATATTCATAGTCGAGTTCTTTTGAATGATTTCTTTTTTGATTAATATCCAAAAATGCTTTTCTAAGCTCAAAATGAACCAACCCCGACCCAAGGGTACGGGGTATCTATGGGCAATAATTTAATGATCGACTCTAGAGTCGGGGAATTAATATCCCTTAGGGATTAAACATTCCCTTGCAACACCCTACCAGAAATTTCGGATTTCAAATCTAGAGCTTGTATGAAATGGGCTCATACAAAAGCATCTATTTCAGTACACCTCTCTTTATATTTTACGTAAACAGTTTTTTTCATATCTTTTGGGTGAAATTACTGGCTCTTCATCTTCTTTCTTTAAGGACACCCCCGTTCAACAAAAATAAGCATCCCTATAATTATAACAACAGCTGCAACTGCGGATAAAATTCATTGGAAAATATCAATCACCTAATATTTAACATCTATATGGAAAATGAATTAATGTTACAAAAGACAATATTAAGTTGATAATCGCGCAAATGCTTATTTAAAATAATTATTTGTGGAATCAATGGAATTTTTAAAACGATTTTCCTTTTTTAATTGTTTAATGAACCAACCCCGACCCAAAGGTACGGGGTATCTATGGGCAATAATTTAATGATCGACTCAAGAGTCGGGGTGCCCGACCAGGGGAATTAATATCCCTTAGGGATTAAAATGAACACTTTTTTTTAATTACATTGCACGAAAACGGACACAATGGATAGAATAGAGAAATCAGAAGAAGAATGGAAACAAGAATTAGATGATGAACAGTTCAAAATCTTAAGACTCAAAGGAACAGAACGAGCGTGGACAGGTAAGTTACTAGATAACAAAGAAGAAGGAATTTATAAATGTGCAGCCTGTGGTAATCCATTGTTCAAATCTGAAACTAAATATGATTCTGGATCAGGTTGGCCAAGTTTTTTTCAGCCTTTAACAAAAGACAGTATCAAATTAGTATTGGATAAGTCACATGGGATGGTTAGAACAGAAGCTACTTGTGCCAAATGTGATAGTCACTTAGGGCATGTTTTCAATGATGGGCCAAATCCTTCAGGAGAAAGGTATTGCATGAATTCTGTCAGTTTAGATTTTAATAAAGAATAGTAATACCCAAAAACTCCTATATAACTTACTAATAATCATTTGCTTGCTCTAAAAACTCATAAGTAAACACTAGTTCTAAAGTAAATTCTAGATTAATCATTGAACAACTTTCATTGATTAATCTAGGATAAACATTACATTCGCAAAATGTATAGTGTGTTAATTGTAGGTGGCGGAATTGTAGGCCTTGCTACCGCTTTAAAAATTAAGCAAGCTAATCCTGCTATTAAGATGGCAATTCTTGAAAAAGAAGATTCTTTAGCAGCTCATCAGACAGGTCATAATTCTGGAGTCATTCACTCTGGTGTTTATTATAAACCTGGAAGTATGAAAGCAAAAAATTGTATCAACGGGTATAATCAATTATTGTCTTTTTGTGAACAAGAAGAGATTCCATACGAATTGTGTGGAAAAGTGATTGTAGCAACAGACCCAAAAGAATTCCCCGCATTGGATACAATCATGGAACGCGGTAAACAAAATGGTTTGGCTGATCTAAAAAATATTTCTGAAGGAGAACTCAAAGAAATAGAGCCTCATGTAAATGGCTTAAAAGGCATTTACGTTCCGCAAACTGGTATTATTGACTATGTAAGTGTCACTAATAAATACGCAGAGATTTTTAAACATTTCGGTGGGGAAATATTCTTAGGGAATAAAGTTCTTGATATAAAAAAGAACAAGAATAATGGCCTTTTGACAGTCGTTACTAATAATCAGAGCTTTACTACTCGTTTGGTAGTTAACTGTAGTGGGTTGTTTTCTGATAAAATCGCTAAAATGATGGGCGACAAAGTAGATTATAAAATAGTCCCATTCAGAGGAGAATACTATAAACTTAAGGAAGAGAAACAACGGTTAGTTAAAAACTTAATATACCCTGTTCCAGATCCGGCCTTCCCATTTTTAGGGGTTCATTTTACGAGAATGATCAATGGAGGTATAGAAGCTGGCCCTAATGCAGTCTTGGCCTTCAAAAGAGAGGGGTATAAAAGAACCAATATTAACCTAGCAGAATTAGGTGAAACTTTAGCTTGGCCTGGATTTCAAAAAGTTGCTTCTAAATACTGGAAAACTGGTTTCGGTGAAATGTACAGGTCTTTCTCAAAAGCAGCATTTACAAAAGCATTACAAAAACTAATGCCAGAAATCACCAAAGATGATTTAGTTCCTGGTGGTGCAGGCGTAAGGGCACAGGCATGTGATAGAAATGGCGGTTTGATAGATGATTTTCTTATCTCCGAAGGAGAGAATTATGTAAACGTTTGTAATGCTCCTTCACCTGCTGCTACCTCTTCCTTGTCTATAGGTGATACAGTTTCGAAATTAATACTGAAAAGATTTTGATTTAATTTTATAAAATCAACGTTAACATTTATCAAATACCGATTTATAATATACTTTAAAGATGGCAAGTACAATTAAAGAAATTAATGTAGCAGAATTAAGAGAGTGGCAAGCTAGTGGCAAGGATTTTCAGCTAATAGATGTAAGGGAACAAAACGAGTATGATGAAGCGCATATGGACGGTTTATTAATTCCCTTAGGAAGCATTCCTGAAAATATAGACAAGATATCTTCTGACAAACCAGTAGTGATACATTGTAGAAGTGGAAAAAGAAGTGCCAATGCTATTTCTTACCTTCAGTCAAATCATGATTTAGAAAATCTGTACAACCTGGAAGGTGGAATCTTGGCTTGGCAGAATTCATAGTTCTTAACATTTCAAAAATGATTACATGACAAAATTGAATAGTCATGTAATCATCTTAGTTATTTCACAAATTGACTGATATATTCAAGAGCTCTTCTTTCTGCCCAAGTCTGGTCATCTCCACTAACTGTAAACCCAACATGCCCTCCTATTTTGGGGGTTTCTAAGAGAATAAACTCGCTTTCTTCTGCTAATTGATAAGGATAACACTTCTCCCCAAGCATTGGATCGTTCAAAGCATTTGCTATTAAAACAGGTTTTCTGATTGATGGGTAATATTGATCTGAAGTAGATGATTGGTAAAAGTCCAAAGCATTCTTAAACCCATGCAATGGTGCGGTGAATCTCTCATCAAATTCATCAAAAGTCTGGATATTATCTATTCCTTTGATATCCATTTCTGGATATTGTGCTGCTTTCCTTTTTACTTTGTCTATCAATTTCTTTAAAAATCTTTCTCTGTAAATTTTGTTTCCTCTCTTTTTTAATTGCTCACCACTATCATGTAAATTACATGGAACAGAAAATACAGCAGCCCCTATAATTTCTTTCTGAGCATTTGGTCCTTGTTCTCCTAAATATTTTAATGTAGTACTTCCTCCCATTGAAACACCTACCAATGCTATTTGTGAATACCCTTTGCTTACTACGAACTTAACAATCCGCTCTAGGTCATCTGTAACTCCATGATGATATAATCTTTTCAAACGGTTCATTTCATCACTACAACTCCTATAATTCCAAGCAGCTACATCCCAGTCATTTTCAAAGAAAATCTTGGCCATTCCTTTTACATAAGGGCGCTGAGAATTTCCTTCCAATCCATGAGATACTATCACACATCTTTTTTGATGATTTTGAAGCCAATCTACATCTAAAAAATCTCCATCATCCAATTCCATTCTTTCCCTGACATATTCAGGCATTTGTACTCTCCTGAACACACTTGGATATATTGTTTCAAAATGTTCGTTAATTAAGTAAAATGGCTTTCTTTTGTAGCTTGAATTATGAAATAAGGGCATTTGAGTACTTTATAAGAAGTATTTTGTCAATTATTCTAGTAAAATAAGCATTCAGGCAAAATTTTTGCTTGAATATATAAATTAACTCCAAACGTTGAATGAAGATCAGCAAATATATATACGTTACATTCATTTTCACCATCATTAATTTACCGTTTGTCAAAGCACAAAATATTATTACCGTTAATGATAAGCTAACGAGACTACCAATCTTCAATGTCCTTATATTTAATTCTGCTGAGGAAATAGTATCTATTCAGACCAATGAAAAGGGGATTGCCCCTCTTGAAAATTTCAGCAGCAGCGACTTATTTAATTTTCAACATGCAGCTTATGAAAACGCTACTTATACTTTTACCGAACTTGCCAAAAATAATTTTACTATTTTCTTAACAGAGAGAATCATTCCAATAGGTGAATTAACGGTTTCTGCAAGCAAATGGGAACAAGACAAAACAGAAGTTGCAAGCGAAATACTTACACTCACCAGTAAAAATGTAAGTTTTGGCAATCCACCTACCAGTGCAGACTTATTAGCAGGGAGTGGTGAAATATTTGTTCAAAAAAGTCAGTTAGGTGGCGGAAGTCCTTTACTACGAGGTTTTGCGGCAAATTCGGTTCTTTTAGTAGTAGATGGTGTAAGACTAAATAATGCAATCTATAGAAGCGGTAATCTTCAAAACATCATAAATATAGATCCAAATGCGCTAGAAAGTACTGAAGTGCTTTTTGGCCCTGGGTCCGTGATTTATGGTAGTGATGCATTAGGCGGTGTAATGGATTTTCATACAATTCAACCTAAGTTATCTTCATCAAAAAAGAGATACATTAGAGGTTCGGCCTTCACACGATATTCATCTGCAGCCAATGAAAAGACTGGCCATTTTCACTTTGAATTTGGCAAGAAAAACATTTCCTTATTTTCATCAGTTACTTATACTGATTTTGATGATTTGAAGACAGGAAGCAACAGAACTGATGAGTTTCCTGATTTTGGCACTAGACCTTTTTTTATCAGAAGGATAAATGGAGAAGATCAGTTGGTTGCCAATGAAAATGAAAACTTACAAGTAGACAGTGGGTACACTTTATATAATTTCATTAATAAAGTAAGACTAAGACCTACTAAAAACTTAGATTTAGAATACGCTTTTTACCTATCAAACACTAGTGACATTCCTCGGTATGACCGGTTAATACAAACAAACACTGATGGCAGCCTAAGAAATGCGGAATGGTATTATGGGCCGCAACGATGGGAAATGCATCGTCTGAGTCTCAATAGTTATGGTCAAAGTAGTCTATACGATCAATTGAAAGTTACTGCTGCTTTTCAAGATTATACAGAAAGTAGAAATGATAGAAGATTTGGAAATACCAGCCTAAGAAACCAAACAGAACAAGTTGATATTTTTAGTATCAATTTCGATTTTGATAAAAAAATAGGAAAAGGAAGTTTGTTTTATGGGGCTGAATGGGTATTCAATAAAGTTAACTCAACAGCCACCAGGACTGATATTGAAACCAATATCACAACACCTACCAGTACCAGGTATCCTGACTTAGGAAGTAGCTACCAGTCTGTTTCTGCCTATGGCAGTTATAAATACAAGTTTTCTGAGAAATGGATATTAAATTCTGGTCTTAGGTTTAGTTCAGTATCACTAGATGCTGAGACATCAGATCCAGATGCTTTTTTTTTAGAAAACAATACAATTGATTTACGAAATGGAGCAGTGAATGGAACACTAGGAATTGTATGGAAGCAAAACGAAACCTCTACCTTTAGCGGTTTGATATCTAGCGGTTTTAGATCACCTAATATAGATGATGTAGGAAAAGTATTTGAATTAGACGGTGATGAAATTGTAGTACCAAATGCCAATTTAAAACCTGAATTTTCTTATAATGCTGAGCTTTCATTTCAAAAAAGGCTTTATGAGAAATTAACTATAGATTTTGTTGCTTACCATTCTTGGTTAGTGAACGCCATCACAAGAGGACAATTTGAGATAAACGGAAGCCCAACCTTAGATATTAACGGCGAAACATTCCAAGTTTTTGCACAACGCAATTTTTCTAATGCTAGAATTTATGGATTCTCTTCTAAAATCACTTACCAACTAAACCAATATTTAGCTTTTAAAAGTAATGTAACTGTTACACGGGGCAAAGAAACTGAAACAAACAGTCCATTAAGGCACGTACCCCCAACTTTCGGCCGATTTAGTGCTGTTTATAGGAAAGACAGATTAAAATTAGAGGGATATACAGAATTTAGTGGCCCTAGGAAATTTGAAGACCTAGCTCCCTCAGAAGTGGGAAAAGTTGATTTATATACCGCTGATGGCAGTTTAGCTTGGTACACATTAAATTTGAAAGGGAGTTATCAGTTGAATCGCATCCTTCTTTTAAATGGTGGCGTGGAAAATTTATTGGACACTCACTACAGAACATATTCCTCAGGTATTAGCGCTCCAGGAAGAAATTTTATAATTTCATTATCCGCTAAATTTTAGAGATGATCAAAAACCTTAAACACATTGCCATATCAGGCAACATTGGGGCTGGTAAGACTACACTTACTACCATGCTATCCAAACACTATGGATGGCAACAGGAATTAGAATCAGTAGATGAAAACCCCTACTTAAGAGAGTTCTATGAAGATATGGAGAAATGGTCATTTCACCTTCAAGTGTATTTTTTAAATAGTCGTTTTCAACAGATTAAAAAAGTGAGAAATGGCGAAAGAATTGTAATTCAAGACAGGACTATCTATGAAGACGCTCATATTTTTGCCAAAAGTTTATATGGTTCTGGAAAGTTCTCTGAAAAAGATTATCAAACCTACATTAGCCTTTATGAGTCTATGATTGAATTTGTAGCTCCTCCTGACCTACTTATTTACTTAAAAGCCGACATTCCAAAATTAGTAGAAAACATTGAAAAAAGAGGACGTGTTTATGAAAACGCCATCCGTTTGGATTATTTAAAAAATCTTAATAGACATTATGAAGATTGGATAAACACCTATGAACATGGTAAATTACTTGTGATAAATGTCAACAGTTTGGACTTTGTAGAAAGTAGAGAAGACTATTCGCAAATTGTTCAAAGAATAGATCGTGAATTAAATGGTTTATTTAGTGATTCTTGATTAATCTTTGTGTGAGATAAATAATCATCTATTTTCTTTTGATGAACCGGTCCAGTGCCTCTGCAAAGAAGTTTCAGCGGCCGCGGAAGAGTCAGGGTTCCCTACCTAGGGGAATTAATATCTCTTAGGGATTAAAAATACTTTTTACGTATGCTTAACACTGGTTTCAATTGATTAGTTAAAATTTATTAAAAAACCAATTTCAGACAACATTCTCAAAAGAGCTTCGTATAAACTAATAGTAGAATTTCTTTATAATAACTCAAAGTGAAAAGGGCTGGAATTATCCAGCCTTTTTTCTATTTTAACACTTCAATTCTAAAAATTAAAGTGGCATTTGGAGGAATTTGACCACCTCCTGCTCCTCTACTTCCATACCCTAAATCTGGAGGTATCCTTAACCAAGCAACACTTCCTTTTTTTAGTTTTGAAACCCCTTCATCCCAACCTGCTATTACTCTTTTTTGTCCTAATGGAAATGAAAAAGTTTTACCTCTATCTAAGGAACTATCAAATTTTGTCCCGTCTTCTAGATACCCTGTATAATGTACCTCCACCTTCTCTCCACTTTTTGGCAATTCCCCATCACCTTCAGAAATGATCTTTATACCAAGTCCACTTTCTTCATACTCATAACCAAATTTACGCTTTTCTACCTCCCAGACTTTAAGTCCTTCTAGAATGAATAAAAACTCCCACTTAGAAATTTTTAATTTTTTATTGGTAGCAATGGTTTTTAAATAATCAAAATCTTCAACTCTCCCCATGGGAATACTTTTAATTTTTCCATCTCCTCGAAATTTGAATGTCTCAGTATTTTCCCCAAATTGAGCACAGTAATTATCAAACTGCTCATTGGTATAACAAAAATCGCTTTTATCGTCATCGAACATTTTACACTGTTCGCATTGACCAAGTAGATTTGTTGCGTTCAAAAAAACAAAACAAATCAATAAAATCACTTTACTCATATCACACTTAGCTTTTTCAGCAATAATCGCAAAATGTGATTAAATTTACAAAGTACTATCCCCTCTTCTTTCTAAAAGTTATTGCAATGTACTCATCAGTAGGGACTCCTATATTTGCCAAAGCCCAATCAGCATCATATTCATTCACCCAGGTACGGATACACTCCACCCTATCTTTTTCAACATCTCTACAATCATCCCAGTAAAATATTTCCACTCGGTAATTATAATGTTGCTTTTCACCATTAATTCTTACTTCTACTTCTACATCCTGCTTCTCTTGTAAACTTGGGATTTCAATACCTATATAGCTCATAATATCTTCTTTACAATTTGTTTAACAAAAAGCATACCCATTAAATTAAATAACTATCTGTCAGCTACTTGCTATATTTTAAGAAAAATAAATAGCCCATTTTGGAACATTTTTTTTTCAAAATCGAACTATATTATACATTCAAAATTAATTACTTCAAATTGAGCAAATTATACTTATTTATGGCTTTTATAGCTTTTACAAGCTGTAAAAATGGAGAGTCAGTTTTCTCCAAAAATAAAAGTGATAGGCCTTCGCCACCAGTCATGACACAGGGGAATATTGGCAGTGTGAACATAAAAATAGAATACAGTTCGCCTAGAGTTAGAGGCAGAGAAATTTGGGGAGAGTTAGTACCTTATCATAACTTATGGCGTACAGGGGCCAATGAGGCTACTATAATTAGTGTATCAGGTGATCTAATGCTTGAAGGTCAGTTCCTTCCAAAAGGAAAGTATTCGCTTTTTACAATCCCTGCAGAGGACAGTTGGACGATCCTGATTAACAAAGAATGGGACTTATGGGGTAGTTATGATTATGATGAAAAGAAAAACGTTTTATCCATTAAGGTTAATTCAGTAAAATTATCTCAAACTGTCGAAAACATGACTTTTTCTATAGTTGATGATCATATCAAGTTTATGTGGGAAAAAGTTGGTTTTAATATACTTGCAGAGGCAGTTGCCAAATGAACCAACCCCACTCCAGTGCCTCTGCTGGGAAAGCTAAGGCGCTCGCTGAAGGGTATGGGGATCTATGAGCAATCATTTAAGATCGACTCTGCACCTCCGCAAAGAAGCTTCAACACCCGCGAAAGAGTCAGGGTGTCAGACTCGTGAAGTTAATATCCCTGGGGAATGAACCAACCCCGACCCAAGGGTACGGGGTATCTATGGGCAATAATTTAATGATCGACTCAAGAGTCGGGGCGCCCGGCCAGGGGAATTAATATCCCTTAGGGATTAAAATGCTATGTTTTTATACACTCATTGGTGACTCTTACCAACAATTTAGTCAGAGCGTGAAGTTTTTCATTGCATTCCTTCAATTGAAACCTCCTCTTCATAAAATGCGGGTCTACATAACTCAAGAAGACCTCATCCCCATCATTCCAAACCAGTATTTTCAAAGGTAAGTCTAAAGACGCCATTGCATTGCACTCAAGAACTTGTTTGGACAATCCTTCATCCTCAAAAATAAAAAGTCTATTGCGAAAATTAATTTCCTCTTTCATGTCATCATCATAATTAACTATCTTATGATAAATTAATTTTTTAGATTTGATTATAGAATCCAATCTAAAAATAGTAGTTTCGAAATCATGTGAACTTCTATAAATAGTGGCATCTTGGCCTAAAACCGTTGAACTCCAGATTATCAATAGAGAAAATGTAACAATTAATTTCATGGGGTTTTCTTTTAAAGTTGCAAATCTATAAAAATAACGAGAATTGATTTTTAATCTAAATGTAATCTTTGGACATTAAGTACAATTTTATGGATGAATTATCATAAATTTGCTCACTTATTGTTAAATGCATGAAAAATACAAACGTTGTAATGCTATAAAAAGACTCCTAATTAGGTAATAATTATGTTTTTTTATAACATTCTTATTATTTCTTTCTATTCTTTGCATTGATTGTTTTTTAAAAATATCCATTATGAAAGTAAAATTAATTTTACTTACTGTCGTAGTAATAATTTTAACTGTAGGAATCCCAATATTAGTTCCTGATATTCCTTACATAGAAATCATATCTGCTTTAGTAGGCCTAATCTTAGGGCTTTTAGGAATTATCACTATTCTTAAGCCAATTGATACAATTAAAGAAATATCAGAGGAAATTGCTAAAGGAAATTTCAATATAGAAACCAATATCAATAAGTCACATGAATTTGGTTTAGTCGCAGAGCAATTAGATAAAACTGCTTCCTTGTTAATTAACAATATTGAAAATGAAAGAACCTTTAATCAGAGAATTGAAGAACAAAGGAAAGAATTAGAATCGACCACAGAAGAGATTCATTACGTCAACAAACAATTGACTGCCAGTATTAATTATGCGGAAAGAATACAGCGATCAATGTTACCTGATGAAAAGATGTTAAAGGGTATTTTTAAAGAAAGCTTTATTTTCTACAGGCCAAAAGACGTGGTAAGTGGCGATTTTTATTGGTTCGAAAAAATCAATAGAGCTGGAAAAGAGTATATGGTAATAGCTGCTGCTGATTGCACTGGACATGGGGTTCCTGGCGCTATTATGTCCATGATGGGAAATAATTTATTAACTAATATTGTTTATTATCAAAATTACCTAGATCCAAATAAAATTTTGGCTAGGATGGATCAAGAGATAAAATATGAGCTAAAGCAAGGAGAAAATCCAGAAGATAGCAAAGACGGAATGGAGATGGCACTTTGTGTGGTTGATCTTGATACAAACGAACTAGGTTATGCAGGTGGAGGAATTCCGTTATATATTATGAGAGAAGGGGAACTAATCGTCCATAAGGCAGATAAAGTAATGCTAGGTGGGATGGTTGGTAAAACGGAAGATGACAATAGTTTAAGTGTTCACAATATACAATTACAGAAAAAAGATACTATCTATATGTGTTCCGATGGATTTCAAGATCAATTTGGAGGGCCGCAAGATAAAAAATTTATGGCTAAGAGATTGAGGGAACTTTTCAAGGAAGCTAGTGAGCTTCCACTTAAAGAACAAAAAGAATTAATCTCTCAAAGATTCGAAGATTGGAAAAAAGACTCAGATCAAACAGATGACGTTATGGTACTGGGTTTCAGGATTTAAACTTTTAATCTAATAGTCACATTCCAAACAATTGAAAATTAATTATTTATAATCTTGGATTAAGTTAAAAATAATATTTAATTTTCATGAAATTAGTTCATGACTAAATCTTATTATGGATTATTTAAGAAGTTATAAAAATATTTACGATCAAAATATCATACTGTTATACAAGGGTGAATTAACTTTCGACCTGGTAACATCCATGATATCTACTCTTGAAGAAAGACTTGAAGAGTTAGAAGAAAATAGAAGGGTAAAGAAGAAGTTCTACAATGTAGCAACTGAATGTATTCAGAATTTGTATTACCATTTAGATGAAGTAAATGCGGAAGGCACACCTATAAGCAGTTATGATTCTAAATCTGCGCTGGTGTTAATCGCCGCTAGGAAGAGGTTTTACAGTTTACAAACTGGAAATTATGTTCCTTCCAACAAGACTAAGGAGATTCAGAAAAGACTGGATGATATCAACTCTGTTGACTCAGATGGTTTAAGAGCAATGTATAAAGAAGCACTTAATCTTCAAGAGTTTTCGGACAAAGGAACAGGAGGTTTGGGTTTTATAGATATCGCGAGAAAGACAGGCGGGCAGAAGTTGAGGTATAAATTCCAGCCAGTTAATGAAAATGTTACTTACTTTACATTACAAGTAAGATTACCCAGAGATTTAAATTAAGGTGTTATTAATTTTATGGAAAAGATTTTTATAGAACCTACTAAAGTCACACCCTTAGTTAACTTTGATCCAAATGAGGGCTTATTAGAATTGAAAGGACGTTCTAGTCCTGAGAATTCAATTCAATTTTATGCTAAAATCATTGAAGGACTTGAAGAATTCATAAATCAAGGAGGTGATGAATTCATTGCAAATTTTGCATTTGAATATTTTAATACAAGTTCCTCTAAATGTCTATTTGATGTTTTCAAAAGACTTAGCAAAATAGATGCCAGTGGTAAAGATCTTACCATCAACTGGTACTATGAAGAGGATGACGATGATATGATGGAGGCTGGGGAAGATTATAGCGACCTTCTTGGCCTTGATTTTAATTTTATGGAGATAGAGGAAGACTAGTTTTCCTCTAAAACTCTTTATCCCAGATAATGAAGGAGCTATACCACGACGAAGTAAGTAATCTTGATAAATTCAGAAAAAAAATAGACTCAAGAACCATTTTTAAGGAAGATCTTGAGTTTTTTTCTGAGCAATATGAAGAGCTAATAGCTCAAGCTAAGGTAATTACACGTGTAAGTGATAGACTCCAGAAAAAGTTAGATACGGCAAATACCCAAATTAGAGATCAGAATCAAGAGATCACAGATAAAAATGATGAACTTGAATCTGCTATCAATCAATTGGTAAAGGCTAAAGTCGGTAAAAAGGCTTCTACTATTTTATTCATTATTACGATTGCCTTATTAATCTTTGAAGAATACTTCATAGATCCTTTACTAGATCAGTTCTCAGGATCTGATTATATCAGTATTGGGATAAAAGTTGCTACTGCAATTATTGCTAAACTTTTAGAAGGTAAATTAGAAGAGTACTTCTTAAACAGGGAAAAAGATAAGATTATTAGGGATGATTATGGAAAAATCATTGTTAAAGAGAATACATAATTACCTATAGCAATGGTTTTAATAGACTTTCTACTTGTTACAAGTCAAACTAGGACAGTTTACCCAAGTATCTTTTAAACCCTTCTACATCCAATGCAGGGATTAAATAATCTATAAAAGGCATTGCAGTTTTCATCCCGACAACTTCAGGGACAAACTCACTATTTCTTGCTAAAGGGTTTACCCAAATAATTTTATTGCATTTTTTCTTTATCTGGGTCATCACTTGCTTCAATACCTTTGGATCTCCCCCATCCCAACCATCACTTACAATAAATAAAAAAGTTCTTTTAGTTAATATTTTTCTACCAGCTTCATTGATCAATTCTTGAAAACAATCTCCGATGTTAGTCCCACTAGACCATGTATCAACTTGAGCGTTTATTTTGCTCATCGTTTTATCAAGATCATTTCCTTTAAGTATGGGTGACAAGTTTACAAGCTTGGTGCTAAAAACAAACGTATTTAATTTCAACTTGCTATTCTGAAGCGAATACATCATTTGAATGATAAACTTACTGTATAAATCCATGGATTTACTTACATCGCACATTAAAACGATCTGGGTTTTCCTAATCTTTTTCTTTTTAAATTTCAAAAGAACCAATTCACCCCCAAACCTCATGTTATTGGTCAAAGTCTCTCTGAAATTAAGCATTCCAGTCTTATTAGTTACATTATACCTTCTACTTGGTTGATTTGCTATCTGCTTTTGTAGAAGCTTTATGGCTTCATGCCAAGCTTTATGATTATCATTTTTTTCAATTGACAAACTGACTTGACCTTCTGTTGCTAATTCACTCGCTTTTGCAATTTCTGTTTCATCCAATTCTTTATTTCCATGGAGCCAATTTTTTATTGATTCTATAGAAGGCGCATTTTGCTTAGGTTTATTTTTTTGCTGATCTTCCTTTTCTTTAGTTTTAGAATCTACTGCTTTATGTAATTCACTCCAATATTGGCTATATAGATCATCAAATCTCTGATATTGCCTAAAGTTCTTACAGCAAATAGATTTAAGTAAAAGTTTAAAATTTTGTGACTTGTTCCAATCAATATATAATAAAGAAGAAAGAATTTCTTCTTCTTCCAATACTGTAATTGAGAAACCATGCCTCCTCAGGAAAGAGGAAAACTGAACAATATGAGCGGTAAGAGATGTTTGACGATTCAAGATCAATCTAATTTAAGACGTACATTTACTTTATCCAACAACTCAGAAAGAGAGTCCCGTGTAACTCGCATATCTTCCCAGTCTTTCAAGACTACTCCTAGAGTAGATTCTATAATATGTTTGTCCAAATAATCATAATGCATTTCTGCTAGTGCTTTAGCCCAATCTAGCGTTTCGGCTACTCCAGGTGCTTTCTCTAGATTCATTTGCCTTACTTCAGCCATAAACACACAAATTGACCTTGCTAAATTCTCATTAATAAATGGAATCTTACTCTTAACAATGGTCAATTCCTTTTCGAAAGAAGGATAATCTATATAGACGTATAAACACCTTCTTCTTAATGCTTCAGACAATTCTCTTGTTCTATTACCTGTAAGGATGACTTGGGGAATACTATTTGCTTTTATAGTACCTATTTCGGGAATGGTAATTTGCCACTCTGATAAGAGTTCTAATAAAAAACTCTCAAATTCTTCATCAGCCCTATCTATTTCATCTATTAATAATACGCTTTTCTTTTCAGATTTTATAGCTTTCAACAAGGGTCTTTCCATTAAGAATTTTGCAGAAAACAATTCTTTTTCTTTTTCCTCAATAGTATTCCCTTCATTTTCCAGCATCTTTATATGTAGCAATTGATGAGGGTAATTCCATTCATAAATAGCCTGATAAGCATCTAGACCCTCGTAGCACTGCAACCTAATAAGGCTTGATTGTAATACATCTGCCATAACTTTGGCAATAGCTGTCTTCCCAACCCCAGCAGGGCCTTCTATAAGTAACGGTTTTTGTAGTTGTTGTGATAGTTTGATTGACATACAAATAGATTCATCAGGTATATAACCAAACTCTACTAATTTATCAGCAATCTCCTTAATGTATTCGTTCATTATTCATGTTAAAATAAAACCTGCATTTTGTACTAGAAATAGCAATCACACCCATATAAAGGGTTTATAGATACTTAAATTCTAATACAAAACGCAGGTTAAAAGTCTATCAATAGAAATATCAAATGTATGGAAATCCTTCCAAATAAAGCATTGTTGACTTTTCCTAAATGCATACTGTCATTCAATCTAATTATAGAATTGCTTCCAATGTCCTTTTAGTGAATACTTTAGTCATTTGTAACCTATACGCCTCAGAAGCAAAATGATCCGACATGATAGAAACACCCTCTGCCGCCAAACTTGCTGCACTAGCAATTTGATCTGCATTAAAAGCCTTCCCTTCTAAGGCTGCCTCTACCTTTTTATCTCTAAATGGTTTAGCTGATACACCTGCATAAGCTATTCTTGCTTTGGAGCAAGTACCGTTTTCAATTGTTAGCAATGCCGCACAACCTACAATAGCAAACCTAGAAGCTGGCTGCATGAACTTTTGGTATTTACTTTTGGTATTGGCACTAATAGGGATCTTTATAGAAGTAAGCATTTCACCATCCTCAACAGCTGTTTGAAATAATCCTAAAAAGAAATCTTCTGCACTTACGTCTCTACTCCCACTCTCTCCTTTTATAGTTATAACGGCTTCAGCTGCTAATAACAATGCTGGCCAGTCAGCAGCAGGATCCGCATGTACCACACTTCCTCCTATGGTTCCCATATTCCTTACCTGAACATCTCCTATTAAATCAGCTGCTTCTGGAAAAAAACTTAGTTTATCTTTTAATAAACTAGAATTCACAATTTCTC
The DNA here is from genome assembly GCA_937958005.1 of uncultured Cyclobacteriaceae bacterium. Classification (GTDB taxonomy): domain Bacteria; phylum Bacteroidota; class Bacteroidia; order Cytophagales; family Cyclobacteriaceae; genus JANSWY01. Next base: position 14,140 of record CALGOB010000040.1, on the reverse strand, counting down.
CATGGGTTACTCCAGCCCCTATAACTATATGTCCTTGTTCTTCCGAAATGGACTTTAATTCTGGGATTTTTGAGATATCAATTAAGTAGTCATACTCATTAAGTCTCAGTTTTAAAGCAGGGATTAAGCTATGCCCCCCTGCAAGCAATCTTGCATCATCACCATATTCTTTCAATAATGCAAGTGCATCATCTATCGAACTGGCTCTTTTATATGTTAAATTTGAAGGTATCATTGTCAATTATTTTATGAAAATTAATGACCATTTTGCATGGCTTTCCAAACTCTTTCACTGATTAGTGGCATAGGTATGTCTTTTACTTTATGGCCACCTTTCCATAATGCATCTATTACCGCGTTTACTACTGCGGGAGTTGAGCCAATACACCCAGCTTCTCCAGCACCTTTTACACCCAAGGGGTTATGAGGGCAAGGAGTAACTGTCCTATCAATTTCAAAATTGGGTAAGTCATCTGCTCTTGGGATTGAATAATCCATAAAGGAAGCATTCAATAAAGTTCCAGAGGAATCATACACAGTCCCTTCAAATAATGCTTGTCCTATTCCTTGTGCCAAACCACCATGAATCTGACCATCTACGATCATCGGGTTAATCACATTGCCTACATCATCAACTGCAATAAAACGCTTCAACCTGACATGACCCGTTTCTTTGTCAACCTCTACAATAGCAACATGACAGCCAAATGGGTAAGTAAAATTGGTCGGATCATAAAAACTTGAAAAATCCAGACCTGGTTCTAAATCCGCGGGATAATCATGCGGAACATAAGCTGTCAAAGAAACATCTCCAAATGAAATAGATTTATCTGTCCCTTTTACTGTCCACTTCCCTTCTGCAAAATCTAAATCCTCAACTCTTGATTCTAACTTATGAGCCGCTATTTTCGCCCCTTTATCTATTACTTTTTCTAAACTTTTAACAATAGAAGAACCTCCTACTGCCAATGACCTAGATCCATAAGTACCCATTCCAAAAGCAACTGCTTCAGAATCTCCATGTACGATTTCTACATCTTCCAATGGAATTCCTAACCTATCTGCTACTATTTGCGCAAAAGTAGTTTCATGTCCTTGTCCATGACTATGTGAGCCCGAATAAACACTTACCTTTCCAGTTGGTTGCACTCTAACTTGGGAAGACTCAAATAGTCCTGCCCTAGCACCTAATGCTCCCACCACTGCAGATGGAGCAATACCACAAGCTTCTACATAAGTGGAAAAACCGATCCCTAGTAACTTACCGCTATCTTTAGCTGCTTCTTGTTTTTTTCTAAAATCATCATAACCAACCATTTCAAGTGCCCTATCCAGAACTGGCTCATAGTTTCCACTGTCATATTGCAAAGCAACTCTAGTTGCATAGCCTTCTTGTTCCACACCATCAAAAGCCGGAATAAAATTAATTCTTCTTAGTTCAGCAGGATCCATATCCATTTCCAAAGCAGCAAGGTCCATAATTCTTTCCAATTGATAGGTAGCTTCAGGCCTACCTGCTCCCCTATAAGCATCTACAGAATTAGTATGTGTAAAAACACCTGTAACATCTACATTAATCTTAGGAGTGGTATACAAACCCTGCATTAAAGTCCCATGTAAATAAGTTGGTACTGCTGGAGCAAATGTACTAAGGTAAGCACCTAGGTTAGCAAAAGTTTCTGATTTGAGAGCTAACACCTTACCATCTTTATCAAAACCCATCGCTAAATGCGTTTTATGATCTCTTCCATGTGCATCAGTAAGAAAACTCTCAGATCTTTCAGCTGTCCATTTGATAGGTCTTCCTATTTGTTTAGAGCCCCAAACCACCATTGCTTCTTCAGTGTAATGAAAGATTTTACTACCAAAGCCCCCACCTACATCTGGTGCGATCACATGTACTTTATGTTCTGGTATCCCCAATACAAATGCCGAAAGTAAAAGTCTCGTTAAATGTGGGTTCTGAGAAGTAGTATGTAAGGTATACTTTTCATGAGCTTCATTATAATCTCCAATAGCTGATCTTGGCTCTATGGCATTGGGCACTACCCGTTGGTTTTCGATATCTAAAGTTGTCACATGGTGCGCTCCTTTTAGTGCTGCCTCTACTTCAGCTTTTGAATCTCCTAACTCCCAATCAAAACAGGTATTATTGGGGGCATCTGGATGAACCTGTGGAGCCCCTTTCTTTACTGCTTCTTGTGGGTTGGTTACTGCTGGTAACATTTCATAATCTACCCTTACCATTTCAGCAGCATCTTTTGCTTGAGAATAAGACTCCGCAATAACAAATGCTACAGCATCTCCCATATGAAGTACTTTATCTTTTACTAATAAAGGATGTGGAGGCTCCTTCATAATATCCCCATTCTTAAAATTAACTTGCCACCCACAGGGCACTCCATTAATTCCTGATTCAGCTATATCTTCACCCGTAAATATTTTAACTATACCAGATGAATTTTCAGCGTCAGATATATCAACACTGTTTATTTTAGCATGTGCGTATGGGCTTCTTACAAAACAACCATAAGTCATATAAGGTAATTTTATATCATCTGTATATTTACCCTTACCTGTTATAAACCGTTTATCTTCTACCCTTTTTATTGATTTTCCAATGTAACTCATTTTAATAGTTTGTTTAGATTAGGTCATTTTTTCAGCTGCATACTTTACAGCTCTTACTATGTTATGATATCCAGTACACCGGCAAAAATTACCTTCAAGTGCTTCCCTAATCTCTTGTTCATTAGGTTGTTTATTCCTTGACAATAAATCGGCAGAAGTCATGATCATTCCCGGAGTGCAGAAGCCACACTGTAAACCATGTTCTTCCTTGAATCCTTCTTGCAATGGATGTAATTCACCATTACTTAATCCTTCAATAGTAGTAATTTTTTCACCATCAACTTGAGCCGCTAACAGCGTACAAGATTTTACAGCATTACCATTCAGTAACACAGTGCACGCACCACAACCACTTGTATCACAGCCAACATGAGTACCAGTCAAATTAAGGTCTTCTCGCAGGAAATGAACAAGCAAGGTACGATCTTCAATATCTCGGTCTACTTGTCGACCATTCACATTCACAGAAACTTTCATTCTATATCATTTTAAATAATTTTAATAACAGCTATTAAATTAGTCGTTATTTGGGAAATATCTCAATATTTAATTCCTTTATTTACTGAAATTAAATAATTGATGCTATGTAACTGACATAATCAATTAATCTTTATTTTTAAAATATGAGCAATCTCAAAAGAATATACGTTTTTGATGCATATGGCACCTTGTTCAAGGTTAATTCAACTAACCTAGAATTATCTGAAGAACAGCAACTTATTGCAAACAAAGTCCAAGAAATATGGCGTATCAAACAATTGGAATACACTTGGCTTACTTCTCTGATGGGAAAGTGGAGAAACTTTAGCGAGTTAACAACTGCTGCATTAGACTATGCTTTAGCGCATTATCAAATTAACAATCAAAATTTAAGAGAAAGATTACTAGGAATTTATCAATCACCTACTGTATTTGACGATGTCAAACCTTTTCTTTCTTTAGCAAAATCAAAAAACATATCAACCGCAATTCTTTCTAATGGAGTCAAAAAACAATTAGAATCAAGTGCCTCTTTAACTGGTATTGATCAGTTCCTTCAAGAATATCTTTCTGCAAGTGACGTGAAAAAATACAAACCTTCACCTTCTGTTTATCAAATGGTTTTGAGTTCCTTTCATTGTAGTGCCAGGGAAGTCACTTTTTTTTCTTCTAACGCATGGGATATTTGTGGTGCATCTAGTTTCGGTTTTAATACCGTATGGGTCAATAGAAATGATCAAGTTTTTGAGAAATTAGGACCAACACCACAAACTATCATCAAAAGCTTGGTAGAGTTTAGTGTTTGATGTCTTTCAATTAGTATCTATATAGGAATGATTAATCTTAAAACAATAATCAGGTGATCGAAAGTAAAGAACTTTCAGTTTTGCATAATGAAACAATCTTGGCCCAGTCCCTCCCCAGAAGGGTATAGGTATCTATGACAACAATTTAAGGATCGACTCAGTGCCTCCGCTGAGAAGCTATGGCTCTCACGGAAGAGTCGAAGGTGTCCAACTAGAAAATTAAGATCCCTTAGGGATTAAAATACAAAAAAAGACATAAAAAAAGAGCTATTGTAATACAATAGCTCTTCTATTTCGTATGGTTAGAATTCGACTAACTTAACTTTACGTTAATTGCATTTAATCCTTTTCTACCTTCTTCAACGTCATAGCTTACTTTGTCACCTTCAGCTATCTCATCGTTTAATCCCTTGACATGGACAAATATATCTTTTCCTCCATCATCTGGAGTAATAAATCCGTAACCTTTGGAATCGTTAAAAAACTTTACTGTACCGTTATTCATTGTAATAATTTGTATAAAGCACAAATATAAGACTATATTATAAGAAATTTCAAAATGTGATACGTTTTCGTACTTAAAATCTAATTCAAGTAACTTTCTTTTTTAAAAAATATGATTTCTTTCAAAATGAAAAAATATGAACTTTTTATTTAAAAAAAGCTTTTAAATGCCATTCAACGCATTTTAAAGGAAATTAATTGCATTTAAACAATTCAATTTAAATTAGTTAAGAGTTTATCAGATAATTATTAATTAATAACAAATTAATTTAATACTAACATAGAATTTATCCTCCTTAAGGTGAATTTAACCGCAATTATTCCTAAAATTTAAAAAAATCACTTTTCACCTTGACCAAATTTTCTACTTATAGCCAATAGAATAATGGGCAATGAATTTACAAAAATTTGATTCTAAGCAATCTATTTCAACTCTTATTTTTTCAGGATATTTAATCATATAAGACAAATTTTTATTTGCTATTTCCCTTCCATTTAAATGTAAATTCCATGAAACAAAACCAGTCTTCTTTTCTATGCTAGCAGAACCTTTATCTAATACTTCTACTTCCAGTTGTTTCATATAGGAGATTGGTATTTGATCATTTAACAAAATATTGATTTTCTCTGCTTTATTGTTTTTAATCCTATATGTTAAATCAACCAGTCGCTTTTTCTTTGAACTATTGATTTTAGAATGCTGCTTAGATAAATCCTCATACTCCACTTTCACTGATTGGTCTATCCCAACTGAAATTTTCAGTGTATCTGAAATTGAGGTAACATCTATCAGTGTTTTACCTTTATAAACCCCTTCATAAAATATATTTACCTGTCCTGATAATAGTTTCATTTCATCCCAATTATTCAAATAAGCAAACAAAAAAACATTTGGATCATATCTAGGTGCACATACATATTGATAAGAAACTTCGGGTTGATAGGTAATCAAATCAACAGTTTTCTTATCAGGTTTTGAGTAAACATCATGTTTTCATTTTACTTCAAATTCAACATCTACTTGTTTACTTTTAACTTCTATATGTGATTCGATGGTTTTTAATTCATACCTGGGTTCTTTTCTTTTTCTCACTTCGACTCCATTAGCAGTTCCCTTCAAATAATCAGCACTTACACTCTGGGTAGCATAACCCACTACTACAACTTCTTCAAGTTTCTGTACATTTGGATGTAATGAAACATTAATTTCTGACCTGTTCCTTACTTTGATATTTTGAGTTTTTAAACCAATAAATGAATAGGTCAACTCAACATTTCTATCTGGAGCCTCAATTTGATAGTCTCCATTAATATCTGTTGATGTCCCAATAGTTGTACCACTTACTAAAACGCTAACCCCTGGCATCCCTTCTCCATCTTCAGCACTGGTTACCCTGCCGTTTATTGTATTTCCATTTGTAGGAGTTTGATTTTTTTCTTTATCAAAAGGTGCTTTTTGAAAACTGCTCAAATCCCAAACTTGCATTTCTGGAGGCCTATTGGTTTGTAAGGGGTTAGCAGATGAAACAACTAAGGAAACATCCTTCCAATCTTCACCTGTTTGTTGACTAACATTGGCCATGTAGGTCATTTCTAAAGGTTGGTCAATTTTTGTAATTCTAAAATCGTAAGAAGGCCACCAACTAGCATTTTTGGAAAAATAAGAAACTTCTAGTTTTTCAAGGATGTCTCTTTCTACATCTATTTCAAGTACCAAAAACCCAGCTTCGGGACTAATTACTTCCTTTTTATAATCTAATTGATCTTCTATTGATCTGATTTTTAATTTGTATTTTGATACCTCCTGTTTGGCTTGACTTCTCAAAGCATATATCTCTTTTAACCTGTATGTGTAATATTGATTAATGTTTTTTAATCTCTAAGGGATATTAATTCCCCTGGCCGGGCGCCCCGACTCTTCTGCGAGCGCTATAGCTTTCTCTGCGGAGGCGCTGAGTCGATCATTAAATTATTGCCCATAGATACCCCGTACCCTTGGGTCGGGGTTGGTTCATTTCCTCATAACTAATTAAGGCCTCTGTTTTAGTGAGTATCCTATTTGAAGTTATAAACTCCTCTTCTTGCTTACCAATTTCCACTTTGACCGATAGTTCTTCTATCAAATTTTCTATTTCTGACTTTTCATTCAATAGATCTTTTTCCCTTTGGTTATGATTGTTGGCTTTTTTTAGATAATCAATCTTGAATAAAAATGACCTAACTTTGCTATGGGTTGATTTGACTACCAACGTGTTTACATTAACCGATTTAGGTAAACCTTTTAAAATTACTCTATTCCTTCCTTTCTTTAAATTCACAGAAGCTTCTCTATTAACCTGAGCGCCGCTTGTAAATACAGTTACTTTATGGATAGTTGACTTTGAAACTATTTCTTGACAATTGGTTGTAGAAAACCAAAATCCCAATACAATTATTAATGTTAGATACTTCATCTTAATGATCTAGATTTTATTATATTGACAGTTCTTATTAATCTACCCCCCAACTATGAATGACAAACTTGCTGGTTTAATTACCTCCTTATTCTTAGTAATCTTTACTTTCAATGCTGCTCTAGGACAAAAAAAACCTTCAGAAATGTTTGGTTTTGAGCCCGGTGATGATTTTAAACTAGCAAAGTATGATCTCATGCTATCTTATTACCAACAGCTTGCAAGCTCATCCGATCGTGTATCCTACCAGGAAATAGGCAAGTCTGTTCTAGGAAAACCACTTGTTTTATTGGCGATCAGTAGCAAGCAAAACATTAAACAGTTAGATAAATACCAAAAGATATCAAGAGAGCAAGCAAAAGCGACTATCCCTTTTAAAAAAGCAGTAGAGAATAGTATCAATGGGAAAGCAGTTATTTGGATTGATGGTGGTTTACACGCGAATGAGCGTGCTTGTGCTCAAATGCTTCCACTATTAACCTACGACTTAGCGACAAGCACCGACCGTGAGATTCAAAAAATTCGTGAGGAGGTAATTACATTGATTATGCCCAATATGAATCCTGATGGTTTAGATATTATTGCAGACTGGTATAACAAAAACTTAGGTACACCTTATGAAACAACTAATCCTCCTTATTTGTATCATCATTATGTGGGGCATGATAACAACCGTGATTGGTTTATGGGAAATATGCCTGAAACGAAAGCAGTTAACCGCATTCTTTATGAAAAATGGTTTCCCCAAATCGTGTATAATCATCATCAAACCTCTCCTTCTTGGGCCAGGATATTTGTTCCTCCATTTGCAAGTCCTGTAAACCCCAATATAGATCCTGCTATCGTTTCAGGGACTAATTTAGTTGGTACTGCCATTGCCAATAGGTTATCGCTAAAAAATATGCCTGGAGTTGTTTCTAATTATAGATTCAGTATGTGGTGGAATGGTGGAATGCGCACAGTCCCTTATTTTCATAATATGATCGGAATTTTAACAGAAACAGCGCATGCCACTCCAACCCCTAGAAAATACCCAAAAAGATCATTGCCTAAATATATAGGAAGTGAAATCCCTTCCGATGGTTCCGCCATATTCTATTCTGATCCTTGGAAGGGTGGGGAATCAAGGTTTAAAGATGCAATCAACTATACTTATCAATCTAGTTTAGCGGTATTAAGTTTAGCTGCAGATAGAAGAGAAAAGTATTTAATGGACATCTTTTCCCTTGGGAAAAAAAATATTGAAAATACAGATAATTTATTCGGTTACCTTATACCAAAAATTCAACGGGATGAATATGAAGCCATACAATTGATCAATATACTGATGGCTGGTGGGATTCAGGTTGAGAAGACCAGAAGTATGAGTAAAATTAATGGAAAGGTTTATCAAACTGGCAGTTATTTTATCCCTGCTGCCCAAGCATTCTTTCCTTATGTGAAAGACCTAATGGAAAAACAGTCTTACCCTATTCAACGAAAATTCAAAGGTGGGCCACTTAAAACTCCTTATGATCTAGCAGGTTGGACATTGCCTATGCAAATGGGAGTTAATTTTATAAAAATAAAAAGCAAAATTGCCCTAAACTTAACCGAGTTAACGTCTCCTGAAAAACCAGTAATGGATATCAAAGGAAAAGGCAAACACCTGATGTTTCCATTGTCTAATGAAAGTTATAAGTTGGTCAATTACCTGCAGAGAAATAAAGTTGAGGTGTTTTATGATAATAACCAGGAGATGTTCTATGCAAAAGATTTTATAAAATCTACGGTAGATGAACCCATTATGGTTTTTGCTGAAAGAACTAATCAAATCCCTGAAAATGTAACACTTCTCAAAAAGCCCAAAATTGGCCTTTACAAATCTTGGGTTGCTAATATGGATGAAGGCTGGACAAGGTGGATACTATCTGAATATGGCTTTGATTGGGATACGTTACACAATGATGATTTTACTCATAAAAAACTAGCCAAGTACGATGCAATTATACTTCCCGATCAAAATGAATATGAGATGATTAAAGGCCACTTACGTGGATTCATGCCCGATGAGTTTGTAGGTGGTTTAGGTCTTAAAGGAACCATTGCACTTGATCGTTTTGTGGAACTTGGCGGTAGGGTTCTTGCATTTGATAATGCCACCAATTATTTAATCAATCAACTAGATCTACCTGTCAGGAATATCACTAAAGACATATCAAAGAATGATTTTTTCATTCCTGGTTCGCTCTTAGGGATTGATGTATATCAATGTAGTTTGACTTATGGGATGGCAGATGAAGCTATTGCTTCCTTTTCTAGAAGTAGTGCGTTTAGTATTATTAAAAAAATTCAGAAAGGAGAAGGTGGAAATGAGCTTACAGTTACTAAATCTTCTACGCCTATCCATAAAGTCATTGCTAGGTATGCCAAAAGGAATATTTTAAAAAGTGGCTATGCTTTAAATGCTGAAAAGTATATTGGTGGAAAAATAGCTGTACTCAAGGTTCCAAAAGGAAAAGGGGATGCCATTCTTTTTGGTTTTCGCCCCCAATATAGAGGGCAGTCCCACAACACTTACAAATTAATCTTTAACTCTTTCTTTTTCGAATAATAACTGAAGAAAGTATACTCATGATCTATAATGAACCAACCCCGACCCAAGGGTGCGGTGTATCTATGGGCAATAATTAATATCCTTAGGGATTAAAGCGATTAATTACGAGGGTTCTTCCAACAGCATGGGTTGTAAATAGATCGTTTAAGGGGTATATATTTGGTAAAAAAAATAGTTAATGCATATTGTTATTGGAAAAAACTATGATAAGTAGTATTATGCGATCTAAATTACTTTCTAAACGAAACAAACTATGGGATTCTCGACTGTAGACATTATTGTCTTTAGTATTTATGCATTATTTATCATTGGTCTAGGCATTTGGGTTTCACGAAAAAAACCAGGTGAAGAACAAACCTCAGAAGATTACTTTTTGGCTGGTAAAACCTTACCTTGGTATGCTATTGGTGCTTCATTAATTGCCAGTAATATTTCCGCTGAGCAAATCATAGGAATGTCTGGGTCAGGATACGTAATGGGAATGGCAATAGCGGCCTATGAGTTAATGGCTGCAGCTACCTTAATATTAATTGCTAAGTATTTTCTACCAATCTATTTGGAGAAAAACATCTATTCCATGCCTCAGTTTTTGGAAATGAGATATGATAGTAGGATAAAAACTGCCATGGCTATATTTTGGTTGCTCTTATATGTCTTCGTAAATCTTTCTGCAGTCTTATTTCTAGGTGCTTTAGCATTACAAACGGTTCTTGGCATAGATTTGGTTTGGGGTGTAATTGGCTTAGCTGTATTCTCAGTATTATACTCTATCTATGGCGGTTTAAAAGCAGTGGCCTATACTGACATTGTTCAAGTAATTTTCCTCATAATTGGAGGAATCATGACCACTTATGTTGCTTTAAACTTGGTAAGTGGTGGGGACGGTTTCTTTTCAGGTATGGGAACTTTAATTAAAGAAGTGCCGGATAGATTTGATATGATTTTTGATGCTGGAGGATCTAATTATAAAGATTTACCAGGTATAACCATCTTAATAGGTGGAATGTGGATTGCCAACTTATCTTATTGGGGCTGTAATCAATATATTACCCAGAGAGCTCTCGCGGGCAAAAACTTATCTGAAGCAAGAAAAGGAATGGCGTTTGCTGCATTCTTGAAAGTTATCATGCCCATTATAGTAGTTATTCCGGGAATTGCAGCACTTTATTTAGTTCAACAGGGTGATACTTCTGTTATTGACTTGATGAAAAACGAAGAGGGTGTTTTAACCAATGATAGGTCATACCCTACCATGCTGTCTTTCGTTCCTATGGGGCTAAAAGGAATTACTTTCGCTGCTTTGATTGGGGCTATTGTATCCTCTTTAAGTTCTATGATGAATAGTACTTCAACGATCTTCACGATGGATATTTACAGAAATTATATCAATCAAAAAGCTTCAGAAAAAAATTTAGTTACCATTGGTAGAATTGTAGGAGTTATTTCGATTGCTATTGCTTGCGTAGTAACGCCAGTCTTACAGAATTTCGATCAGATTTTTGGTTTTATTCAGGAATTTTCAGGATTTATAACACCGGGAGTAACTGTCATATTCTTATTTGGTCTATTCTGGAAGAAAGCCAGTTCTAGTGGGGCGTTGGCAGTTGTAGTCGCAACTTTTATTTCCGCAGCAGTACAGCTTACGGTTATCGTAATTGGCAAGACTAACCCTGATTTATATGCGAGTCTTCAAGACAATTTATTCACTAATATTTTTGTATCATTTGTAGATGCTCCATTTTTAGATAGAATGGGTTTCATGTTTATAATTCTATCTTTCCTAATGATCATTTTTACTATGAAGGACAAGGCAGATTTTAAATGGAAGGATCAGAATTTCATGTTGATCATTGCCTGTTTATTCCTTTTCATAATAATGGAAGGTGGTAATAAAGAAATGTTCCATGACACAATTTTAAGCATCAGTACACATGTGGGTAAAACTTTAATTCATATCATGAGTGCTTTATTTATTGTCTTAGCATTATTCTTGACGTATAACATAGATTATGATGACAATGCGGTTGAAATAAGTAAAAAGCATTATAAATCTGATAAAGTATTTAATATGATGTCTATCATTGTGATCGCATTATTGGTAATTATTTACGCAATAGGCTGGTAAATGATTTTTTTTTAAATTGAGAATTCTATTTCTTAAATAAAATAATAGGTGTGATTGAGAATTACAATTATTTTATGGTATCTATTGTCTTGAATCGAATCTCTTTTGTTAGCATTATATGAAAGAATATCAGTTAAACAAATCACAAGAAAAATTTAGAAAGAAGATGCTTAGACCCATCTTCTTTCGTTTCTTCACTTTTACTCAAGTTCCCGCTGGTTGGATTGCGGGAATGAGGTTAAGAAAATTAGATATAGAAAGTTGTCAAACAACTCTCCCATTCAAATTTTTAAATAAAAATCCTTTTAAATCTATTTATTTTGCTGTGCAAAGTATGGCTGCAGAATTATCCACAGCTGCTCCTGCTCTTTTGGCTATCCAAGGCATAAAACCTTCTATAGCCTTCATCATTGTTGATTTAGAGGCAAAGTTTCCCAAAAAGGCGACCAGTAAAGTAACTTTCACTTGTGAAAATGTCAAAGATGCTTTTGAGGCAATAGGAAAATGTATTCACACAAGAGAACCTGCTGTCGCAAAAATGAAAACAGTAGGAAGATTAAGTGATGGAACCATTGTCTCTGAATTTTATTTTACTTGGTCGTTCAAGCAACGTTCAAAGTAAAACAGAGAAGTAATTCAACAAAAATTCTCTATTTGATAAAGGCTATGTTTTTATAAATCTTTCAACAATAGGTTGCCTTTGGAAATCAACTTATCGTCATTGATCAAACTTAAGGAACTTTCCAATCTCCTTCGATCAGCAGAATCCATCATATGCACATTATTCAATCCCAAATCTGATATTCGATTAATTACATATTGGATGGTCAATTTGTTGGTATCTATAGCGGGTTGATAGCCAATTTCATCTTTTCCCTTACTGAGAACTTCTGACAAAACTTTAGCATCCACTAGCTCCCTTAAAACCTGATTCACATATCTTAATGGTGACTCAATGGACTCAGAAATTTGTAGCGCAGTAAGAGGGGTTTTCACTTCTTCAAACCTCTTTACTAATATACTAGTAATGATCAAAGCCATTTTTTTCTTAAATGATTGGCTCATTTTAAGCTTCTCCGGGTTATATTCCCACGTATTTACATTCTGTTGTGCAAAAGTCAATTCCGCTCCAAAAAGTACTACCATCCAGCTTATTTGTAACCAAATAAGAAAAAGTGGCAGTGCTGCCAAACTACCATAGATTGCATTGTATCTAGATACACCTATTTGAAATTCAAAATATCCCCACTGCGTAATTGTATAGGCAATTGCCGCGAAAGCTGCTGATTTAATGGCTGGTTTAACTCTTACATTAGTATTGGGCATGATTACATACATTAACGTAAATAGGAGCCAAAATAAAAAGAATGGTATTAGCCCTATCAAGAAACGAATAACCGGTTTTGCATATCCCAATATGCCCAACTCTTGAGCATAATATTGCAATTGAGTGGTAATAAAAACATTTAAACTACTTGATAAGATAATCAATATAGGGCCAGCAATCATGATAGAAAGGTAATCTGTTAATTTCCTTTCTATACTTCTCCCTTTCTTTACTTCCCAAACATCATTGAATATGGATTCAACATTAGTTAACAAGTTAATCACTGTATATAAAAGGAATACAGTACTTATTACAGCAATCAAACCACCATTTGCCGTATCTAACATTTTTTGGGCAAATTCCGTAGAAGTTTGTAATATCTCCCCTTGCCCTGCGAAAAGCTGTTGCAACTGACTTTCTAAGTAACTCTCTAGCCTAAATCCTTTAGCGATAGCAAAAGCGATAGCCAAAACGGGCACGATCGAGAGTAATGAGAAATAAGTTAATGCAGAAGATTTAATTGCACAGTCATCAATAATGAAGGATTTAACAGCAATTAATAAAACCTTGAAGTTCTTGTATAATAGATATTTAGGTTTCGAGTACTTTTTAAGAGCAATCCGCCATATATCTACTTCAATAAATTGTTTTAGCCTTACAAGTGAGACGAATATCTTTTTTAGCATTTAAAACCCATTATAAATTTACGCTAAAGTTGGACATAAATTAGTTAAAATAAAAAAGGAGTGAAAATCACCCCTTTTTTAATCACCTATTTAACAAAAATTCTTGTATTAATATTCATGCACATGAATACTAAATCTATAACTACTAGACACTAAAACAACTCAAATGGTTGTATCTCTTAACATTTTTTAAGAAACTTTAATCCAAAAAGAACATTAATGCCAATTTATGTTTATCGAGGCGTATAAGATATTTTAGTGAATTTGATTTTGACAAAGCGGTTTCCCGCAGGCACAAAAAATGCAAGCATAGCATCGCTATGGTGAGTATTTTTAACCCGAATGATGCAATAGAAATTTGATGCAAACCATAACTAACAGTCATTTAGCCACTTAAATCCTAATTTCCTACTCACCATAATGGAGACTATGTCTGCGTTGCAAATCAGAATTTAAGCAGCTATCTAACAGCTATTTATCATTTTCTCTTAAAAGTCTAATGCATTATTCGGGTTTAACGCATGGCAAATAA
>CALGOB010000039.1 GCA_937958005.1 uncultured Cyclobacteriaceae bacterium | reverse complement strand
TTTCCTACTCACCATAATGGAGACTATGTCTGCGTTGCAAATCAGAATTTAAGCAGCTATCTAACAGCTATTTATGATTTTCTCTTAAAAGTCTAAGGCATCACTCGGGTTAAATAGAGTTTATCACGGTAGAGTGATTATGGTTGCTTTGTTACCTTTTTGCTCAATTTTATCAACAAATAATTAGTAATTACTTTGACAGGCTCAGAAAAGTGAAATATAGAAGGAGTTTTGTCTATACCAAAACCAATCTTGATAATGTCTAATCTAAAGTCTTTGTTTACCTAAAGCTATTCCAAAGTCATGTTAAACAAGACATTAAAATGGTTTTTCCATTCGTTTTATAATTAGTGATTTAAATGAAAATTTAGTTTTTAGAGGGAGTTAAAATTACTTTTAATAAATTGTAAACTGAATTCAATGAGTGATAAAGATGCGCAATCTATTTCTGAAGGTATTATTTATTTTTTTAGTGCTTGCTACAGCTTGTGATCAGGAATTGCCTGATATTACTGCCCCTGAGATAACAGAAAAACTTCCTGTTTTTGAAAAGGTAGAAGCCGAACAGTCAGGGATTACCTTTGCGAACCTTGTAAAAGAAGATATTGCTACTCACGAAAATATATTTGATTTTGATTATTTCTACAATGGAGCCGGCGTAGGAGTTGCTGATTTAAATAATGATGGGTATGAAGACCTGATTTTTACAGGGAATCAACAGGCCAATAGGCTTTATGAAAATAAAGGTGAGCTAAAGTTTGAAGATAAAACAAGAGGGTCAGGGATCAATCAAGGAAAAGGATGGGCCAGCGGGGTGACTTTTGTAGACATCAATCAAGATGGTTGGTTAGATATATATATCTGTCAAGGAGGGTTGAGATCAGAGGAACAAAGAAAAAACAGGTTACTAATCAACCAAAAAGACATGACATTTACAGAAGAAGCAGCTGCTTATGGTTTAGCAGATGCTTCCATCAGCACACAGGCTGTATTTTTTGACTATGATAAAGATGGGGACTTAGATGCGCTGGTGATGAATGAGAACCCTTTCTTTGGTTATGAACCACACAAATTTCAAGAAATCCTGAAGGAGAAGAAAGAATACTTGCATCAAAGTAGTTGTCATTTTTATGAAAACATAAATGGCAAGTTCAGAGATATTTCTTTTAAAGCAGGATTGTTACGTCCCGCTTTTGGTTTAGGACTAGTGGTCAATGATTTCAACGAAGATGGGTGGCTTGACATCTATATGACCAATGATTATTATTTACCTGATGTATTATATATAAATGATACCAAAGGTGGTTTTGTGGATGAGACCAAAAAGAGAATGGATCAAATATCCTTTTTTGGAATGGGAGTGGATGTGGCTGATATTAACAATGATGAACTGGAAGATATTTTTGTTTTAGATATGGCTATGGCAGATCACTACAAAGCTAAAACTAGAATGGCTTCCATGGATACCAAACAATTCGATTTACTGGTGAATGAATACAATTATCAGCCTCAGTACATGTATAATTCTTTACAACTCAAAGGAGGAAACCAATTATACAGGAATATTTCACAACTAACGGATTTATCTAAAACCGATTGGAGTTGGGCGGTGCTTATGGCGGATTTTAATCATGATGAACAGAAAGACATTTTTGTTTCCAATGGTTATAAGAAATTTGCAATAGACAATGACATTAGGGTAGGTGTTAGACTAGCAAAAAATGTATTTAAAGGAAATGTCCCATTAGATGTCAAAAAGAGGCTGCATGACCGAATGCCCTCAGAAAAAGTAGAGAATGTCATCTTTAAGAACAATGGAAAACTAGAATTTACGAAAACAACTAAAGAATGGGGGTTAAACCATCAGTCATTTTCTAATGGAAGTGCTTATGCTGATTTAGATAATGATGGTGATTTAGAGTTGATCGTTAATAATATAGATGATCCTGCCTTTTTATATAAAAACCTTAGTGTAGAACAAAAAAGGGGTAATTATCTCAATGTGGTTAGTGAACCATTGAAAGAAAATTTCGCAAAAGTGAGCATCTCATATGATGGAAAGAAACAAGTTTACAGAAATGGTAGAGTAAGGGGGTACTTATCTGCGGTACAGAATATGGCGCACTTTGGTCTTGGAAATATAAAGAAAATAGATACGCTAAAAGTAGAATGGCCATCGGGAAAGATAGCAAAGCTTTATAATGTAAGAGCCAATCAGAAGGTGGCTCTTAAGGAATCGGATTTTTTATTGGAAAAAGATCAAAATAATGAGGAAAGTCAAAAAATATTTGAACCCCTTGACTTAGCAGCAATAGGCGTGAACTTCCAGCACAAAGAAAATGAGTATGATGATTTTGAACAGGAGTCATTGTTGCCTTATAAACAATCTACCCTTGGCCCATTTATCACTGCAGGAGATCTCAATGGAGATGGTCAAGACGATCTGATAGTAGGGGGTGCTTCTGGGCAGGCAACTAGGTTGTTCTTAAAAGTGAAAGATAAATTTATTCCTAAAGATTCTAAAGTTTTTGAGTTAGATAAGGCTCATGAAGACATGGAATCTGTTTTGTTTGATTATGATCAAGATGGTGATCAGGACTTGTATATTGTAAGCGGAGGAAATGGAAGTGAACCAAATTCTCCCATTTATAAAGATAGGTTATACCTCAATGATGGAAATGGTGCCTTTAGTAAATCAAATATCCCATTATTAGACGGAGCATATAGTGGAAAGTCAGTAACATCACTAGATTTTGATAAGGATGGAAGGCAGGACTTAGTGATTGGAAATAGGATAATACCTCATCAATACCCAAAGCATGTTCCATCGGTTCTTTATAGGAATACATCAGCAGGGTTAGTAGATGTAACTGAAAAACTGATTCCCGCTTTGCGAAATTTTGGGATTGTGAATAAAGTGATCTCTACCGATTTTAATGCCGATGGTTGGCCAGATTTAATGGTAGTAGGTGAATGGACGTCTATAGGTTTGTTTAAAAATGACCAAGGAAAATTTGTAGACGTAAGTACAGAATATGGATTAGCTGAAGAAAAAGGCTGGTGGTTCACGGTCGCAGAAACAGATGTGAATAATGATGGGCTTCCAGATTATGTTCTTGGAAATATAGGACTTAATTCAAAGTATAAAACGGATAAAGAGAAACCGTTAAAAGTATTTGCCAAAGATTTTGATGAGAATGGGTCGTGGGATTTAGTCTTGAGTCAAAAATATAAAGGAAGCTACGTACCTTTTAGGGGAAGGCAATGCTCCTCCGAACAAATGCCTTTTATTGCCAAGAAATTTGAAACATTTGAATCATTTGCTAAAGCGTCTTTGGTAGACGTTTATGGAGATGAACTAGATAATGCTTATCAACGCGAGGTCAATAATTTTCATTCCTTAGTATTGATTAATCAAGAGGGTGCCTCTTTTCAAAAAACTAAGTTGCCCATAGAAGCACAACTTGCTCCCGTGTTATCCTGTCAGAGCATAGATATCAATCAAGACGGTTTTCAAGATTTAATTTTAGGAGGCAATATTTACAATACAGAAGTAGAAACCCCACGTTTAGATGCTGGGATAGGGACAGTCTTGATCTCTAATCAAGAAAATGATTATGAAATCCTTAATTATCAGGAAACTGGATTAGTTATTAATGGCAATGTAAAGTCTATCAAAATTGTAGAAACTAGCGAAGGTAAAATCTTGATTGCTGGTAAAAACAATGATTATTTGAGTGGATTTAAACTAAGATAATCAAGAAATTCTTTAGGATTTAAAAAGGTAGGTACATAGATTAAGATAAAAATGCCTAGTAAAATATCATCATTCCCCAAGTATGAACAACTGAAGGATGTGAGATAGAAATGTTATAGCTTAGGGTATCTTGAAAGTAGGAGATCAGCTGTCATTGGTGAATCAAATGGTATAGCAAGTTGATTTAGTTAGAAAAACAATTGTAGAAGCCAATGAAGAACTTAGGAATAAGGGGATTGTTGAACCAGGGAATTTTGTAAACTTTTTCATTGTGAATGAAAAAGATACTCCACGACTAATGGATATGTGCCATTGTAGCATAAACTGTATAAAGTATCAGTTTAAGAAGGTGAGGGTGAAAAATGTAAATCTTATTATCTGAGAGGCCTAATTATCAAAAAAAAAGAGCAGGTCTCATCACTGAAACATACCCTTTTTTAGAGTCTATTAATTAAAACTATTTGGCAAAATTCACCGCTCTAGTTTCTCTAATCACAGTTACTTTAATTTGCCCTGGATATTGCATATCAGTTTCTATCTTTTGCGAAATATTAAATGATAAATCACCAGCTTTCTGATCAGAAATTTTTTCTGCATCTACTAATACCCTAAGCTCTCTACCTGCTTGAATAGCATAACACTTATTTACACCGTCAAAACTAACAGCAAGGCTTTCAAGATCTTTTAGTCGTTTGATATAAGACTCCATAATCTCTCTTCTTGCGCCTGGCCTTGATCCACTCACAGCATCACAAGTTTGTACAAGTGGAGAAATAAGGGAGGTCATTTCTATTTCATCATGGTGAGCACCTATGGCGTTACAGACTTCTTTATTCTCTTTATACTTTTCTGCTAATTGCATTCCTAGGATTGCATGAGGTAACTCTGGTTCGTCTGGCCATACTTTACCAATATCATGTAGCAACCCGGCACGTTTAGCTAGTTTAGCATTAAGACCCAGTTCACTAGCGAGTGTAGCACATAACTTGGCTACTTCTTTACTGTGTTGAAGTAGATTTTGCCCATAAGAAGAACGGTAACGCATTCTACCTACTAACCTGATTAACTCAGGATGCAAGCCATGTATCCCTAAATCAATAGCGGTTCTTTCCCCTATTTCAACAATTTCTTCCTCTATATTCTTAGTGGTTTTCGATACTATTTCTTCTATTCTTGCAGGGTGAATACGGCCATCAGTAACTAATCTGTGAAGGGAAAGTCTTGCAATTTCTCTTCGTACGGGGTCAAACCCTGAGATGATAATTGCTTCTGGAGTGTCATCCACAATAATTTCAACACCAGTTGCTGATTCAAGAGCTCTAATATTTCTCCCTTCTCTTCCTATAATTTTTCCTTTTACATCATCACTTTCTATGTTAAATATAGAAACACAATTTTCAATGGCATGCTCAGTAGCTGTCCGTTGAATTGTTTGAATGACAATTTTCTTAGCTTCCTTGGTGGCACTTAATTTAGCCGCTTCTATTATTTCTTTTATTTGAGAGCTTGCTTTGCTTCTTGCTTCACCTGTAAGAGTAGAAATCAGTTGCTCTTTAGCTTCATCAGCAGTCAGATTGGCAACCTTTTCTAAAGAAGTAACTTGCTGAGCAATATGTTTTTCAAGATCATCTTTACGCTTTTTAACAATGCCTAATTGAGCATCAAGATTTTCTTTCATAGATTCCAATTCAGCTTCTTTTCGCTTGTTCTGTTCTATTTGCTTACTTAAGTTAGAATCTCGTTGCTTGAGTTTGTTTTCATTAGAAATAATCTGATTCTTTTTCCTATTACTTTCTTCGTCAAATTCTGCCTTTAATTTAAGGTATTTTTCTTTCGCCTCTAGAATTCTATCTTTTTTAAGGTTTTCGGCAGCTACTTCAGCTTCTTTGATCAGTTGCTTTTTTTGATCTTCTGCTTCTTCAACCTTCTTTTGTAGAGATTTCTTGAGTAGAACTCTACTGACAAAAAAGCCAAGTGCAACTCCTACAACGGTAAATGCTACTATATTAATTATTGTATCCATGATGAATTTTATGTGTATAAAAGCATCTAGGACTCATGAAGAAATGAAAATATATTAAGAGGAAATTATATTATAAATGATTGGTTATCAATTGTTTTAATTCTATTACTTTATCCAATGATACTTCATCAATAGATGTTGTATCCTTTTCTGATCTCATTTTCTCTACCAAACAGTCAAAAGCCACCATAGCTAATAAATCTTGTATGTCATCTATTCCAAATCTATTGCGGTAACTCTTTATCCTTTCATTTACAGTCTTGCCCGCAAGACGGATCATTTCCTCGTCTTCCGCTTTTACTTTCATTGGGTATTCCCTATTCCCAATTTTTAACTTTATCGATAGGTCTGCCATTTGAGATATTTATATTTATTATTCACCCAAATGCACAATACACTTGTCAATTTCCTTAATATATTCGTTAATGATTTCTTTCAAATCAGAGGTGTCGTCTCCATCAGTCACCATGCTTCCTACAATTTTACTAATTTTAATCTTATTTTGAAAATCATCCAATTTTTCATCTTTGGAATTCAACTCCACCTTCAAAGTTTCATTCTCTTGTTTTAACAGAGTAATCTCATCTTTTAATAAGGAATGCTCGTTAAGAAGCAATTTAATTTTCCTTTCTAGCGAAACTAATTCTGCACTTAAAGATTGTGGATAATCATTCATTTCTATAAAATTAACTATTGAGATGAAATAAATTCAATAGTTTGTGTTTATTTTCTAATAATTGCTTGAATTTTTTCTTCAAACGTTCTAATCAAGCTATTCATGACTTTATCAATTTGTTTGTCTGCCAAGGTTTTAGAAGTATCCTGTAAAATAAAACTAATTGCATAAGATTTTTTTCCTGTTTCTATTTTATCCCCTTCATAAACACTAAAAACATTTATCCTTTTCAGAAGCTTTCTTTCTGTTTGAAAAGAAAGCTTCTTGATGTTGTCAAAAGTGACAGATTGATCCACTACTAAAGACAAGTCTCTCCTTACTTCAGGAAATTTGGCAATAGGCTCATATGAAATAATGTTTTGATATTTCTTAACCATTGTATCCCAATCGAAACAAGCAAAATAGACATCTTGTTTAATACCAGCCTGCTTTACTACTGGTTTAGCTAATTTACCTAGACTGCAAATAGTCTTGCCATTAGTTTGATAATCTAAACCATAAGAAAAATAAGGTAATGCTGTTGGTACTGAAGAGAATTCTCTATAATTAAATTGGGTCAATACCTTATTGGCTGCTGTTGCCAGGTCGTGAAAACCTACTTCAGTATTGTCTGTTATCCAATTTTCTTCATACTGATTACCAGTAAGGAATAAGACCAGCTGCTGTTTTTGAACATATTTTTCGCCCTTCTTATAATATAGATTTCCTAGTTCAAAAAAACGGAGATCACTATATTTTCTATTGATATTATAGGCGATTGACTCTAAGCCACCGAAAATCAGAGATTGTCTCATTACACCAAGCTCTTCACTTAATTTATTTAAGACAACTACATCCTCTGTTGAATCAAATCCATCTGTATTGGCAGCATAACTAGGGTTAGTGAGTGAGTTGGTCATAATCTCCATATACCCACTTCCTACTAAAACCTGAGAGATATATTTTCTTAGCTTATTCGTATCTCTTTCCTCAAAATCAGAAAGGTATTCAGCTCCATTGTTGTCATCTATCTCAATGTTATTGAAACCATAGATACGCAATATTTCTTCAATAACGTCTGCCTCTCTGGTAACATCTACTCGATAAGGAGGTACTACAGCAGTAAAACCTTGTTCGTTTTCATCTTCAAGTTTAATGTCCAGCATGGTCAGGATGTTTTTGATTCGATCCTTGTCAATCCGTTTTCCAATTAAACGATCTACATGCTTATATTTTACAGGTACTATAAAATCTTCTATTTGCTTGGGATAAAGATCATAAATACCAGAAGCAATTTCAGCACCTGTTATTTCTTGTAAGTATTTAACTGCAATTTTCATTGCATCTACTGTAATATTAGGGTCAGTCCCTCTTTCATACCGGAAAGATGCATCAGTTTTTAAACTATGAGAAAGAGATGTTTTACGTACATAATCTGGAGAGAAATAGGCACTTTCTAAAAATATACTAGTTGTATCATTAGTTACGCCAGATTTAGATCCACCAAATACCCCTGCTATACACATGCCTTCTTCCGCATTGCAGATCATCAAGTCATTTTCAAGAAGCTCTCTTTCTTTGTCATCCAAAGTTGTGAATTTCTTCCCACCATTATCTGTTTTGACAACAATTTTATTCCCTGTGATAGCTTTTAAATCAAAAGCATGCATAGGTTGACCAAGACCATGGCATAAGTAATTGGTTATATCTACTACATTGTTAATTGGAGCTAGTCCAATAGCCAAAAGATGCTGTTTAAGCCAATCAGGGGATTCACCAACATTAACATTCTTGAGGACAATTCCAGAATAGCGAGGGCAAGCTTGCTCATTTTCTACAACGATCTCTAATGGATAAGCATTGGGCAGGTCGCCTAATGAAGGAATAACTAATTTAGTATCTCGATTCAATAAGGCCTTTAGATCCCTTGATACACCATAATGTGAGGCACCATCCGCTCTATTGGGAGTCAGGCCTATTTCAAAAACATGATCATCCGATAAATCAAAATACTCAGCAGCAGGAGTGCCATTTGGTAATTCAGTATCTAGCACCATGATGCCATCATGCCCCTTGCCTAGGCCTATTTCATCTTCTGCACAAATCATCCCTTGGGATACTTCTCCTCTTATTTTTGCCTTCTTAATCTTAAATGGCTCACCACCGGCTGGATACAATGTACTATTAACAGTGGCAATGATAACTTTTTGCCCCTTTGCAACATTTGGCGCACCACACACAATAGGAGAAGGGACTTCACCACCTATATCTACAGTAGTTACGCTTAGTTTATCTGCATTGGGGTGCTTTTCGCAACTCAATACTTCTCCAATTACCACACCTCTCAACCCACCTTCTACCACTTCAAACTTTTCAACGCCCTCTACTTCAAGCCCTGATTGCGTTAACAGTTCACTCAATTCATCAATAGGCTCATTTAGATCAATATATTGCTTTAACCAGCTATGGGATATTTTCATTTCTATGTATATTTCTTATCGTCTTCACTTTCAGCCAAGCTAAACCCAAAGACCATGTTACTTCAAATCCAAAGGTAAAATTAACCTACATTTATCAATAGCAGTTGAAATCGGGATAAAATTTAATCCTTCAAGGAGATTAATTCCTGGACTCTTTGGTTGGTGTAAATAGATAGTTGGAATATCAATCCTTCATGGGCTTGCATATGGTTCATCACATAGCCTACTTCAAAGTGTTTTATGTAGGTGAAAATTGCCCAGTAAATGGAATAATAAGGGACATCATAACTTTATTAATACATTAGGTGTAGCTATTGGCAGATTCTTGCTTTTTTAAATGATGAAGCTAACGCAAAAACAAACCAGTAGATTCATGGCAAGACAAGATTATGGTGTTGATTGAATTAAGTACTTGGCAGCTGAGGGATTTTTCTCACCCTGCTATTTCACTTTGATTTTATCATAATGTCCCCAATATTAGAGTGAAGGGAATAGGTTAAAGAGGAATAACAAAAGACTATAAGCAAAATAGAATTGTATGTCCCTGTAATAAACTGACTGTTATTTAATCCCTAAGGGATATTAATTCCCCTGGCCGGGCGCCCCGACTCTTGAGTCGATCATTAAATTATTGCCCATAGATACCCCGTACCCTTGGGTCGGGGTTGGTTCATTTAAATTCTGTTGATCAAATGAATTCATACTTACTCATTTTTCACAAAGCAACAGTTAGAGTTTGAGGTAGAGTAAAGAATTAGTTCCCTCCCTACTCAAACACAAATTGGAAACCAAACCTAACAATTTAGAAAGCCTTTTGTCTTTGATCCCAATCAGGTATTCACAAAGAGAATAAAATGAATAATATGTATATAACAAAGCTATTGGTATAATTCTCAGCAAAGAACTATTTATAGTTTTTTTCCCCAGCTTCAATCCCTATTGTCAATATATTCTCCCTTGGAGGTAGTGGGCATGCAAAACCTTCATTATAGGCACAGTAAGGATTGTAGGCAAGGTTAAAATCAAGCATGATACTTTTGGCATTTTTAAAGCTCAAATCCAAGTATCTTCCTCCTCCATAAGTTTCTTTACCACTGGTTTCATCAGCGAATGCAGTGAATAAAACATTCATTTGTCCAAATCCAGTTGGCTTAAGAACGAGTAATTCTTGAGGTGTCCCTTTGATCTTGAAATTGAGTTTGGCAAACTTTAAATACCTCTTGGTGGAACCATCGCTTTCACCAATATTTAAATATTTAACTTCAGAGAACTTAGTTACCTTTGCGTTTACTTTAAAAGCAGGGTCTGGTTCATAATAATTCAATGGATGATAGGCAGCTTGATTATTAACAAATGGAGAAGAATTTGCTGTTTTCATAAAAACCTCTTTCTCTGCTCTATTCTTCGAAACTTCTTCTAAAAACGAATCATTTTTTTGCTTATTATTTTGAATATAGAAAATATATAAAATGATAGGAATGAAAACAATGAGAGCAGCTATCGATTTTTTTTTCATAAATTGGTTAAATCAAATTGTTGTCGGCAAAACTATAAAGCCCTGCATAGTCAGTAAAGATAATGTGATCTATAATAGGAATCTCCATTAGTTTCCCTGCCGATACCACTTTTTTAGTGATTTCAATATCAGCCCTACTAGGGCTGTTATTTCCAGAAGGGTGGTTATGGACCAATATGATGGCTGCTCCTTTGTTCTCTAATGCTTTTTTGAAGATGATTTTGGGATCCACTACAGTACCTGTAACTCCTCCTGAGCTGATTAATTCCTTTTTTAGCAATTCGTTTGCCCGGTTAAGTACCAGAATCCAAAACTCCTCATGAGGTAGATCAAGTAACTGTGGTTTCATGAGTTCGTAGGCGTCGGAAGAACAGGTGATTTTACTATGATTTTTATTTGATTCAAGTTTTCTCCTTCGACCTAATTCCAAGGCGCTAATAATGTTGATTGCTTTGGCATCCCCTATTCCTTTAAAGGATTTTAAATCCTCTACAGTGAGTTTTGCTAGTTTATTTAAATTATTCTCCGATGATCTAAGAACAACTTTTGCTAATTCAACAGCAGTGAGGTTTCTATTACCAGATCCTAGTAAAATACCGATCAATTCGGCATCAGTTAAAGCGGTTCGTCCTTGTTTGAGTAACTTTTCGCGCGGTCTGTCCTCTTCCGCCCAATCCTTGATGGTAAGGTTTGCAATTGATTCTGACATGGTTTTATACAGTAGGTTTAAACTAAAAAAGCCTTATCTGATAAAGATAAGGCAGTAATTTTTAAATTACAATTTCTTTTTAAAGAGCGGCTACTCTCTTCGCTAACTTTGACTTTTGGTTAGCAGCTTTGTTTTTATGAATGATATTATTTTTAGCTAGTTTATCAATCATACCACTAACTTCAGAAAATAATTTTTCCGCTTCAGGTTTGTCAGTAGTTCCTAACAACCTTTTAATATACGTACGAGTAGTTTTATGCTGGTACCTATTTCTAAGCCTTTTAGCTTCGTTACTTCTTATTCTCTTTAATGCTGACTTATGATTTGCCATCTTTATAAATTATTTCTTTAGCTTCTAATACTAAAATTAGTTTGCAAAAATAGGGTATTACTTTATGAAATCAAAACATATATTTAATACATATCATAATTTGTGATCGTATATTTCTGTAAATTTACATAAACACGACGTTTTAAAGAAATGAAATACCTAAAGAAAGCAATACTGTTAGTTCTCCTGCCACTGATTTTTATTTCATTTGCTGAGAAAAAGGTTATTTGGGGGTTTTATGGGCATAAGCAAATCAACCGATTGGCAGTTTTTACTTTGCCTCCAGAGATGATTGGGTTTTATAAGCACTTTGTGCAAGAGATTAAGGAAAATGCAGTGAATCCTGATAGGAGAAGGTATGCCGTGAAAAATGAAGCTCCAAGACATTACATTGACTTGGACGTTTATGGAGATAGTGCGCTGTATAAAATTCCTAGGTACTGGAAAAGTGCGGTAAAGAAATATTCTGAAGATACTTTATTGGCCTATGGGGTGGTTCCTTGGCATATTAATTTGATGAAATATAGTTTAACCAAGGCTTTTGAAAATAAGGATGCAGCAGCCATTCTTAGATTGTCGGCTGATATTGGGCATTATATTGCAGATGCACATGTTCCCTTACATACTACAGAGAATTATAATGGTCAATTGACCAATCAGCTGGGGATTCATGGATTGTGGGAATCTAGGTTGCCTGAATTATTCGCTGAGGATTATGATTTCTTTGTAGGGAAAGCAAAGTATGTTGATAAACCACAGAATACTGCTTGGGAAATTATTACAGCATCTCATTTAGCATTGGATTCCGTTTTATCATTTGAAAAACAGCTAACAGAAAAATTTGGACAGGGTAAAAAGTATAGTTACGAAGAAAGAGGGGGGATCAATACAAGAGTCTATTCTAGGGAATTTTCTCAAGCGTATCACAAAATGCTTAACAACATGGTAGAGAGAAGAATGAGATCATCTATTAACATGGTTGGGAGTTTTTGGTATACCTGCTGGGTAGATGGTGGCCAGCCTGACCTAGACCTTCTTAAAAATCAGTATGATGGTAAAAATCAGTTTGATCTAAAGAAACAGATCCAGAAATGGCGCAAGAATAAGGTAGTTAAATCAAGAGATCACGAAAGTGAATAAGAAAAGCCGATAATTAATTACTGACTTTTCTTATTTCATTGAAAAGATTTATCTTTTCTTGATTATACGAGGTAAAGTTAATATTGCGCAAAATTGCGTTATTCTACAGGTACCTTCAAGCCTTGTTCGTTGCGCACATCCTCCTGTAACTCCACCTGCAATTGTATGGCTATTAGTATCTTCTAAAGAAGTTACAAAACTCTTAACCTTCAAGTCATTTAAATTAAATTTCTTTTTCATTTTCTGATTTATTTGGTTTGGTAATAAAATATTCATTGAATAAGGAATATTAGTAGCTTGTAAGCTAAGAGTTGTAATAGCGATAATTAGCAAATCTTTCACTTGGTCAGGCACTTTCCCCATCCGCTAGCAAGATATGGAATTTTTGATCTATTTCAAATGGATCATATGAGTTTAACCCGAATGATAGATTAGAAGTTTGATACAAGCCATAACTAACAGTCATCTAGCCACTTAAATCCTAATTTCCTACTCACCATAATGGAGACTATGCCTGCGTTGCAAATCAGAATTTAAGCAGCTATCTAACAGCTATTTATGTTTTTCTCTTAAAAGCCTAATGCATCATTCGGGTTTAACAATCGTAAATTTATATGAAGTAAATAAGCCTTAGAAGAACTGGTCTATACTTACCTCAGCATTTATACTCTATTAGAAGAATAATTATCAGAAAACCTATTCCGATCATAATTCCCTTCATTACAACCACTTAACACAAGTTTGTAGATCACCATACATGATTCTCTAACATAAGTGTTTGTAATTTTGAACCTTATAAGCTCATAACGATTCCTAATACCTAGTACCCATTTATATTTGTGGCAGCGTATAAGATATTTTAGTGAATTTGATTTTGACAAAGTGGTTTCTTGTTGAGACAAAAAAACGCAAGCATAGCATCGCCATGGTGAGCATTTTTAACGCAGGGTAAATAATGAACCAACCTCGACCCAAGGGTACGGGGTATCTATGGGCAATAATTTAATGATCGACTCAAGAGTCGGGGCGCCTGGCCAGGGGAATTAATATCCCTTAGGGATTAAATTTGCTAATGAATATACATCCCTCTAAACATAAATTGGTATAATAATGATTATACCAGATGGTTCGTCTTTATTACTGCAAAAAAAATCAGCGTTGAAATGTCCCTCCCAAATGAGACACGTGCATTTACAGAATCTTTGATAATTAATTGTCACAAAAAAAGCTGTTACATAATCATGCAACAGCTTTTAAATAAATTTCTTGGCTAGTTACTAACCAATCGAAATTCTTTCAAATGCATCAACAGTCATTCCTTTATTAATACTGTCTAAGTATTGAGAAATAGACTTAGAGTTATCTTTTACAAATGGCTGACTCAACAAAGTGTTTTCTTTGTAGAATTTGTTCAGTTTACCCATTGCAATTTTTTCAATCATTTGTTCAGGCTTACCTTCTTGTCTTGCCTGATCTTTTCCAATCTCAATTTCTTTTTCTACGATTGTTGGATCTACACCATCTTTATCTACGGCAACAGGGTTCATTGCAGCAATTTGCATGGCAACATCTTTACCAGCTGCTACTGTATCAGAAGATCCTACATTCTTAAGAGAAACCAATACACCTAATTTACTTCCAGCATGGATGTAAGGTACAATGGCTTCACCTTTTAATACTTTGTAAGCAGAGATGTCTAATTTCTCTCCTATTTTTCCTATTAACTCAGTGATTTCTTCACCTAAGGTCTGATCACCAGCTTTGAAAGATTTTAAATCTTCGATAGTACCTGGTTTTTCATTGAAAGCAGTAGTAACAACCTTGTTCGCCATATTCACAAAGTCATCATTTTTAGCTACAAAGTCAGTTTCGCAAGTAAATGCTACTACAACACCTTCGGTATTGTCATCATTTGTTTTTACTAAAACTACACCTTCAGTGGTCTCTCTGTCAGCACGAGATGCAGAAACTTTTTGTCCTTTTTTTCTTAAAAGCTCTATTGCTTTGTCAAAGTCGCCATCTGCTTCTACAAGTGCTTTTTTGCAGTCCATCATGCCAGCACCTGTCATTTGTCTTAGTTTGTTTACTTCTTTTGCCGAAATAGCCATTTTTATACTATGTTTATTTTAGATAGAATCTTATAACAAAAAATTGAACACCCTTGCCGGATAGTAGCCGGAGTGATGTTCAATCTTAAAAAATCATTTGATAAAATAACTTCGACTAACTATTTAGCCGCAGGTGCTTCATCTATTTTCTTTTTCTTCTCCGCTTCTTCTTTCATTTTAGCGTCGTCTTTGTCTTTCTTTCTCTCTTGTAATCCTTCCTCAATCTTTTTACCGATATAAGAAGTAATTAAACTAATAGATTTGAAAGCATCGTCGTTAGAAGGAATTGGATAATCTACCTTGTTAGGGTCAGAATTAGTATCCACCATCGCGAAGATAGGGATATTTAATTTTTGTGCTTCAGTTACTGCGATATGCTCTCTTTTGATATCTACAATAAATAAAGCTGCTGGCAATCTTGTCAAGTCAGAAATACCACCCAATACTCTCTGTAGTTTTTCTTTTTCTCTAGTGACCATTAAACGCTCTCTCTTAGCTAGCGCTTTATATGCATCTTCCTTCATCATTTTATCAATAGAAGCCATTTTTTTCAATGACTTTCTGATTGTTGAGAAGTTAGTTAACATACCACCTAACCATCTTTCTGTTACGAATGGCATTTTTAATCTTGCAGCTTCTTCAGCTACTAAATCTTTTGCTTGTTTCTTAGTAGCAACAAACATTACTTTTCTACCAGACTTAACGATGTTTTTGATAGCATTGGCAGCTACATCAAGGTTTGTTAAAGTCTTATTAAGATCAATGATATGAATACCATTCTTTTCCATGAAAATGTAAGGAGCCATTTTAGGATCCCATTTTCTTGTCAAGTGGCCGAAATGTACTCCAGCGTCTAAAAGATCTTTATATTCTATTTTTTCCATTAATCTAAAATCTAACGTTTACTGAACTGGAATCTTCTTCTTGCTTTTCTTCTACCGTATTTCTTCCTTTCAACCATTCTCGGGTCTCTAGTTAAAAATCCTTCCTTCTTCAAAGCAGGCTTATTCTCTTCATCAGTTTCTACTAATGCTCTTGAGATAGCAAGTCTAATAGCTTCCGCTTGACCTTTTATACCACCACCATCTACATTAATTTTTAGATCAAAGTTACCGTCTTGTTCTACTTGAACTAAAGGTTGTTTTACGATTAATTGCAATATTTGAGAAGGGAAGTACGTAGCGAGTTCTTTATCATTCACTACAATCTCTCCTTTACCTGGACTCATGTAAAGCCTAGCTACCGATGTTTTTCTTCGGCCAATTGTATTAATTACCTCCATTATTATAATGTTATTTCTTTAGGTTGTTGAGCTTCATGAGGATGCTCATTCCCTTCGTACACATATAGGTTTTTGAATAACTGACTTCCAAGCTTGTTTTTTGGTAACATGCCTCGAACAGCACTTTCAACTAATAGTGTTGAAGATTTCGCTTTCATTTCGTTAGCGGTGGTTTTTCTTTGACCTCCTGGAAATCCAGTATGTCTTACATAAACCTTATCAGTCCACTTCTTACCTGTTAGCCTTAATTTATCAGCGTTTATTACGATGACATTATCACCACAGTTAACATGGGGGGTGTATCCCGGTTTATGTTTACCTCTGATCAATTTAGCAATTTCACTTGCTACTCTGCCCAGCACTTTCGAATCAGCGTCAACTATCAACCAATTATTTTCGGCTGTAGCTTTATTAAGTGAAATCGTTTTAAAACTTAAAGTATCCAACTTGTTTCTTTTTAAATGACGTAACAAACCCCTTCCTTAAAAAGGGAAGCAAAAATAGAAGGATTATTTTTCAAAACAAAGCCCTTTGTGATATTTAATGAAAGAATCATTTGTTTTTCCTCATTTGTTCGGTTAAAACCCTAAAATCCTTAGGATAAGGAGCTTCGACTTCTATTTTTTTCTCATCCATCCCTTCAAAACTTAGCGAAAAAGCATGTAAAGCCATCCTTGAAATGAGGGGCTGTTCTTCTGTCCATTTCTTTAAATTATAGTTCTTTTTGACACTTGATAAATAAAATAGGTGCCCACCATAAGTAGTATCACCAGTAATTGGTGCTTTTAACTCTTTTAAATGAATCCTGATTTGGTGCATTCTCCCTGTATGTGGGCTACAGGAGACCAACGTGTGCATTTTGAAAGCTTCAAGACTGGAAAAAGTAGTGTTTGAAGCTTTTCCATCCCTATGGTCTATTTTAACTGTTCCTTTTCCTGTTACTTTGATAGGCTTGTCGATTTTTGTTTTATTAAATTCATGTACTCCATCTACCACAGCATGATAAATTTTGTTCACTTGCCTATTTTCAAATTGCATAGAGAGGTGACGGTGTGAGGCTTCATTTTTGGCAAAAGCAATAACCCCGGAGGTATCTTTATCCAGCCTATGACAGATAAATATGTTTTCGTAATACTCCTTGGCACTTTTTAAAAGATTGACAGCGTCATTCCTATCATCAAGGGTAGATATACCTGCTGGCTTGTTAAAAATGAGGTAATCATCATTTTCAAAAAGTATTGATTGTTTGGCCAAAAATTTTTTCATTTTGCAAAACTAGACTAAATCGTGGTTTTAGTCACTTATTCGTCGTACAATTCCTCATCTTCTTCTATAGGACGGTCTTTTGCTTTCTGTAAACTGAAGGTAAAGGAGGATCCTACCCCTACTTCACTGGTTACTTCCATCTTGGTGTTGTGTCCCTCTAGAATATGCTTTACGATAGCCAGACCTAATCCAGTTCCGCCTTTTTCTTTAGACCTACTTTTATCTACTCTGTAGAACCGTTCAAATATTCTGTTGATGTCTTTATCAGGAATACCATCCCCAGTGTCTTTTACAGTGGTAGCAATGTGATCATCCTTCTCATCAAAGTGGATAGTTACTTCCCCCTTCTTGTTAGTATATTTGATGGCATTAGATACTAAATTCAAGAAAACCTGATACATTCTCCGTTGATCGCCAAGGACATACAAGTCCTCTTTTTTCTGATAAGAAAATGCAATGTCTTTTTTAATTGCTTTATTTTCTAACTGATCAAAAACATCTTCAACTGTTCGGATCAAATTAAAAGGAACAATATGCATTTTAATCTCACCAGTCTCGATTTGTGAGAGTGTCAACAGATCATGAACCAAAATGTCAAGTCCGTCTAAACTTTTAGCAGCTTTTTTTAAAAATTTACTTCTTACTTTTTTATCTTCTATGGCTCCGTCTAGAAGGGTATGTACAAAACCTTGTGCGGCAAAAATGGGTGTTTTTAACTCATGAGAAACGTCTGCCATAAATTCTCTTCGAAAGATTTCCATTTTTTTGAGTTCCGCTATTTCCCGTTGTTTATTCTCTGCATAGCTGAAAATCTCTTTGTTGATCTTTTTTAAAGGATTTAATAATGTACCATTTGATAGTCCATCGGTGATTTGAGATTCTGTATTGTTAATTTTATCAAAACCTTCTGAAATATTGTCTATGTGTCTGAAAAACAAAAATTCTAATACCAACCAAACAAGAATGTACGTAGATGACAGGGAAAGAAAAAAAGCGGTCAATAAGATAGTATTGTTGATCCCATCAATCAAGAATAAGAATGCGGTTGTAATTACCGATACTAATAAACCAATAAGCAACCCTATTGCCCGAGAATTTAATTCCATAAAATAACTGAGTCCTAATTATATTCGAACTTATATCCTACACCTTTCACAGTACTGATATATCCTTCACCTATTTTTTCTCTCACTTTTCTGATGTGAACATCTACTGTCCTTGCTAAAACATAAACATCAGTACCCCAGATGTTCTTCAATAAGTCATCCCTGCTAAATACTTTCCCAGGGTTTTGAGCCAAGAAATAGAGTAATTCGAATTCTTTCTTTGGTAAATTTATCTTTTCTTCCCCAGAAGTGACTGTATAACTTGATCTATCTATAGATAAATCACCAATGGTAATTTTGTTATGGTCTTTTTTCTTTTTTGATTCCCTTCTAAATAAAGCATTGATTCTGCTAACCAAGGCCCTAGGCTTGATTGGTTTAGTAATGTAATCATCTGCACCAGTATCAAAAGCGGCTACTTCGCTATATTCCTCAGAACGCGCGGTTAAAAATATGACAAACACATTTTGTAGTTCTGGTGCTTCTCTGATTAGCCTACAGGTTTCCACACCGTCTTGTTTGGGCATCATGATATCTAACAAGATCATGTCTGGCAAGAAGTTCTTAGCTATTTCTAGACCTTTGATTCCATCTGTAGCCGTTTTTACCTCGTAGCCTTCTTTGCTTAAATTATATTTAAGTAGTTCAAGGATATCAGATTCATCATCTACTACTAAAATTTTCTGAGATGTCTTGTTTCCCATAAGTCAGTTTTTAAAGTGTTATTTTTTTTGCTAGTGCTTAACAATAAATTAAGATTTAATTAACAATGACTCTCTATCTATATTACAAAGTATTGAAAATTAAGCATAATTATTAACTCAGTTCGATTTTAGATAAAAATATTGTTATTTCAAGGTTAAATGAGAATCATAATGATTTGATAATGTTTGAGAGTTTTAGTCTTATTCTAAAAATTAACTCAGGCTATTAAAATAGTAAATAATTAAGCCAGAACTTCTCTAGAGTGAAGGATAAGTTTTTGCATAATATTGGATAAATGATTTGATGTCACTATTGAAATCAGTTTCAAATTCACTATCAAAAGAACCTTGTTTTGACCGGTATCTTTTATAGGCCATGAAATAGGCATTATTAGGTAGCTTTTTTCCAAAGATCTTTTTGAAAATACTTTTGTTGCTGTAGGTGATCGTGTCTAAGTTATTGATGATTTGCTGGAGTAATTCACTTTTGATATTTTCCTTTTCAGTACTATTGCTTGCAATGAAGTCAGCCTGATTATATAAACTATCCAATGCACTGTACCCTAAAAGCATATGATTCGTATAATTTTCATAATCTACAAATGATTGTAAATATTCTTGCATCTCTTTTGAATCTGCGCCATATTTTGATCTTAAATATTTCACAGCCCCTTTTTCACCTATGAACGTAGCAAGGTTTTCATTGAATTCTACGCTGTCTTTGATATATAAGGTGGAATGAGTAAGTTCATGGATGATTAACTCGGCCAACTGCCCTTCTTTTCTTCTCAACATGTTAGAGAGAATGGGATCTTTAAACCACCCAAGAGTAGACCATCCGCCAACTGGTCTTATTCTGGTATCATATCCTTTTGAATCTAATGTTTCCTTTTCTTTTTTTGCTTTTTCTAGCTCAAAAAAACCCTTATAAGAAAAAGTTCCTAAAAATGGAAACCCCCATTCTTTTGGAATCATTTCATATTTTTTAACACCTGATAAATTCCATAAAATATCTTTCCCTTTTTGATCGTAAAGTGTCGTGTAATTCTCTGAATTATTAAGCCCTAAAGAGTCAATGGCATATTTTCTGACATCTTGAACCAAACGTATTTTGGATTTTAAGGAGTCGGGGAAATTTTCAGAAGCTAGAAACTCTTCAACTGGTTTTGCTTCAAAAAGGATTTCAAGTTGACCTTTTGCTTGCATATAGCCATATGAAAGCATTTCTTGAAATATCAAAGCACTTACAATCAAAATGGTGAATAAACCAATTAGCCATTTTTTCCAACTCAACTTCATAGCTCAATAATAGACATTATCAAGGTTAGTTTATCACAGAATCATCACCGAGTCGTGAAAAAATGATTTCTACGGTATCAGTAATTAACGAATCATTGTGGACAGATAAGCTTCTTTCTTTTCATTTTGAAAGGAAATCATTATTTGTTGAGGTTTTATTGAATCTTAGCAGTTATAGGCTCATTGATTGATAGATAAAATTATTCAGGAGATACAAGTGATGAACCTTTTTAATATCATCAATATCAAGAATTTTCACATTAAGTTTGTGGCTAATTAATAATGAGCTAAAATCTATTAAGCTAATAATATTAGTTTTTTATTGATTTTACTAATATTTTTGGATTTTTAAAATAGAAGGAATTAATTGAAGTGGTGAATTCAATGGTTCTTAAAGATAAACTGAATGATATGAGCGATCAGAAAGAAAAATTAAAAGCTTTACAGCTAACCATCGATAAGTTGGAAAAAGCTTATGGTAAAGGCACTATCATGAAATTAAGTGATGAGAAGGTGCTGGATATTCCTGTTATACCAACTGGATCGCTTGGATTGGATATTGCCTTAGGTGTCGGAGGTATTCCAAGGGGTAGGGTAATTGAAATATTTGGCCCAGAATCATCAGGTAAAACTACCTTGACCATGCATTGCATTGCCGAAGCACAAAAGCAAGGTGGTTTAGCTGCTTTTATTGATGCTGAACATGCTTTTGATAAAAGTTATGCAGAAAAATTAGGAATTGACACTGAGAATTTATTGATCTCGCAACCTGATAATGGTGAACAGGCATTGGAGATAACTGAACATTTGATCAGATCTGGTGCTATAGACATCATCGTTATTGACTCTGTAGCTGCATTGGTCCCAAGAGGTGAATTAGAAGGAGAAATGGGAGATAGTAAGATGGGATTACAGGCTAGGTTAATGTCACAGGCGTTGAGAAAGCTTACGGGTGCCATAAACAAAACTGGTTGTTCTTGTATTTTTATTAACCAATTAAGAGAGAAGATAGGAGTGATGTTTGGGAATCCAGAGACAACCACTGGTGGTAACGCATTGAAATTCTATGCTTCTTTAAGGTTAGATATCAGAAGGATTGGCCAAATTAAGGAAAGCGCTGATAATATTCTAGGTAATAGAACGAGGGTGAAAGTGGTCAAGAATAAAGTAGCACCTCCATTTAAGGTAGTTGAATTTGATATCATGTATGGAGAAGGAATTTCGAAAGTAGGCGAAATTATAGATTTAGGGGTAGAATTAAATGTGGTTAAAAAATCAGGTTCGTGGTTTTCCTACCAAGATAATAAGTTGGGGCAAGGAAGAGATGCAGTTAAACGATTACTGCTTGATAATCCAGAGCTAATGGAAGAACTGGAGAAGAAGATAAAAGATTTGATTAATGGAGAAGGCGAGGCAGAAGCTGTAAGTACTTCCAAAAAATAGAAATTAAATGTGAAGGGAAAAGGCAGTATTTTTGAAATACTGCCTTTTTTAATCCCTAAGGGATATTAATTCCCCGACTCTTGAGTCGATCATTAAATTATTGCCCATAGATACCCCGTACCCTTGGGTCGGGGTTGGTTCATTGACCCTGAATTAAGATCTAATTGCTTTTACGGGATCCATTCTTGAAGCTTTAATGGCGGGTATGATACCAAAAACAACTCCGATTACAGTAGAAACCCCTAACCCTATAATTACATTTCGGGCGGATAGAACAAGTTCTAATGAACCTAGAGAAATGAAACTAAGCCCAAAGACTATTAAAATGCCTATTCCTCCACCTACTACAGATAGGAACACGGATTCGAAAAGAAATTGGAATAGGATGAAAAAGTTTTTAGCTCCCAAAGATTTTTGAAGCCCAATAATACTAGTTCTTTCTGTCACAGAGACAAACATAATATTAGCAATACCAAATCCTCCTACCAATATTGAAAAACCGCCTATAAGTACACCGCCCCAACTGAAAGCGTCAAAGAAACCACCGATTGAATTTAGAATTGCTTCTTGTCTGAGTAATGCGAAATTGTCTTTTTGTTTTGGTTTTAATCCTCTTAAACTTCTTAAATAACCTTTTAATTCATATTCTAAGTTCACTAGGCCAATATCACTTTTTAGTCCTTTAATTGTGATTTGAGGCTCTATGCCGTTTTGCCCTACATAATTTGATTTGATAAATGACCGATAAGGAATATAAACATTTTCATCATTACTGGTGCCTCCAAATAATCCTTCTCCTTCTTCTACAAGAACCCCAACAATTTTGTATTTAAGGCCTTGGATTTTAATTTCTTTTCCTATTGAGTTGGTATTTGGAAATAGTTCTTTATCTACTTTATAGCCTATTATGGTAACGTTTTGACCAGCAAGTACTTCTTTTTCTGTAAAGTATCTCCCGTTGATATCTTTAAACTCATAAACATCCTTGTGGCCATAGGCAATGCCGAGACAATTAATATCAGATATGCTATTGCTTTCATATTTAGGAGTTATTCTTTTTTGAGCAAATATGGTAATGCCTTCTGCATTTTTTACATTTTTACTGATGTAGTCGTATTCCTTATAACTGGCAAAAGGTCTTTTAGCATACTCCCACCAAGGAACATTTGGGCCAAATTCAAAAGGAAATCTTTGAACATTCATGTTTTGCCTTCCTAAAAAGCTTAAACTTTTACCAATACTACGTTCTAAGGAATCAACAATGGTAAACGCGGCAATAATCGCAAATATGCCAATCGTAACCCCTAGAAGGGATAAGAGCGTCCTCATAATGTTTGATTTAAGGGCATTCCATGCAAACCTAAAACTCTCTGTTATTAACCTAAATATGACCATGTTATCGAAGTTAACGAAGTTAATTGCTTAAAAGTTGAAACTATTTACTAATTTTGCCAACTTATATAAATAGTCCATTCTTTCAAATAGATAATACCTTAATAATAGGA
The DNA here is from genome assembly GCA_937958005.1 of uncultured Cyclobacteriaceae bacterium. Taxonomy (GTDB): domain Bacteria; phylum Bacteroidota; class Bacteroidia; order Cytophagales; family Cyclobacteriaceae; genus JANSWY01. Next base: position 30,552 of record CALGOB010000039.1, on the reverse strand, counting down.
ATGAAACTTTCAGAATTCAAATTTGATCTACCAAGTGATCGTATAGCATTATATCCGGCTGAAAATAGGGATGAATCTCGTTTAATGGTTGTGAATCGTAAAACTGGTGAGATCGAGCATAAAGTTTTTAAAGATATAGTTACCTATTTTGATGAAGGTGACGTCATGGTGATCAATGATACCAAGGTGTTTCCGGCAAGATTATATGGTAATAAAGAAAAAACTGGTGCCAAGATAGAAGTATTCCTTTTAAGGGAGCTTAATAAAGAAAATCATTTGTGGGATGTATTGGTGGATCCCGCTAGAAAAATTAGAGTAGGTAATAAATTATATTTTGGTGACGGAGAATTGGTCGCTGAAGTAATAGATAACACTACTTCAAGAGGTAGGACGATCAGGTTTCTTTTTGATGGAACTGATGAAGAGTTCTACAAGATGATTGATACATTAGGTGAAACACCATTGCCTAAAAATATTGACCGTGAGGTCGAAAAAGAAGATAGAGAGCGTTTTCAGACCATATATGCTAAAAATGTAGGAGCTGTAGCGGCACCTACTGCTGGGTTGCATTTCACTCCACAAGTAATGAAAAGGCTTGAAATAATAGGAGTAGAAAGAGATGCTATTACTTTACATGTTGGATTAGGAACTTTCCGTCCTGTGGATGTAGAGGACTTGACTAAGCATAAAATGGATTCCGAAAATTTCATGGTGAGCGACGATACTGCGAACCTTGTAAACAATGCTTTGAATGAGAAACGCAGGGTTTGTGCTATCGGAACTACTGTTATGAGATCATTAGAGTCTTCGGTTTCTGCTAATGGAAGATTAAAAGAGAATCAAGGATGGACTGATAAGTTTATTTTTCCTCCGTATGATTTTAAAATATGTAATGCGTTAGTAACTAACTTTCATATGCCGGAATCTACCTTGTTAATGATGGCTTGTGCATTTGGAGGATATGACCACATAATGGAAGCATATCAAGTTGCTATCAAAGAAAAATATAGATTCTTTAGTTATGGAGATGCTATGTTAATTATTTAACATACCTCATAATGAATCAAGGAAAGTTCACTGTAATTGTTGCTGGTGGTAAAGGCCTTCGCATGCAGAATGAAATTCCAAAACAATTTATGACCTTAAAAGGCATTCCAGTATTAATGCATACTGTGAATGCCTTTTTTTATGCAGATCCTTCAATTGAGGTTGTTTTAGTCCTTCCCAAGGCTCATATTAAAACTTGGCAGGATCTTGTGTTAAGGTATGATTTTAATGTACCACACAAACTAATTGAGGGGGGTATGACTAGATTTCAATCAGTGAAGAATGGATTGGATTCAATTCGTGGTGATGGAGTGGTTGCTATACATGACGGTGTAAGACCATTGGTAAGTAAGGAGATAATCAACCAGTCTTATGAAATTGCTAGAAAAAATGGTTCCGCTATTGTTGCGGTACCTTCTAAAGATTCAATTAGAAAAAAGACATCTCTTGGGTCTATGGCAGTAGATAGAAATGACTACTACATGGTTCAAACCCCACAAACATTTTTACTCAGTGAAATCAAGGCTGCATATAAAGTGAAAGAGCTCGATACTTTTACTGATGATGCAAGTGTTTATGAAGCATTTGGTAAAAACATTAATCTAATAGAAGGTGATTATCGCAACATTAAGCTAACGACACCAGAAGACTTGGTTTTTGCTGAAGCCTTTTTGAAAAAGTAATTAAAGGTTCCCCGTAGGCTTAACGGGGAACTATTTTATATTATGAAGCTAATATTCATCTTCATTAAAGAAGAAATCTTCTTTAGTGGGGTAATCTGGCCAAATTTCCTCTATGTTTTCATAGGGTTGACCATCATCTTCTAATTCTTGAAGATTCTCAACAACCTCTAGAGGAGCACCTGAACGGATGGAGTAATCAATCAATTCGTCTTTGGTGGCTGGCCAAGGAGCATCCTCTAAATAGGAAGCTAATTCTAATGTCCAATACATGTTTTAATATTTTTAAGCCTTAAATTAAAATTTCGCGAATATACTTTTTTATCTTAGAATTACAAGTCAAATAGGCATGATTTTCTAAGATGACTAAAAAAGTAACCCATTTTAATATAATACTAATTCTTCTTATAAAGGTTAGCTTATCACAGAAAAAATTAGATATTTTGATTTAATTCTTGCAAAATATCCATGATTTGTGTCTTCACCCTGATCTTTCGTTTCTGAATTACCAGCTTTTCGTTGATCTGTTTGCTAATGCTTCCTTCACTAGTAGTTAGGTTCCATTTGTTATCCATCACAGAATCAAGTTCCCTTTCATCCACAGCCATCAGTTCAGAAAGCTTCTCGATTTTGATCTCAGTTTGCTTTTTTAATGATAGATCTTCCCAATCATCATAAAGCTCCTTACATACCTTGTCCAGATAATTTACTTCATAAACAAAAGAGATACCATCATAAAACTCTAGAGAAATCTCAGAGCTCTTTTCTCTTGGAACAGGGCCAATTGCTTTCCAAATATCCCTACATCTACTGGCCTTAGGAATAGAAGGATCTTGTCTTAATGCTTTTACTTGTCTGATTAATTCAAGTTTCTTTTCGTAATTCTTCATCATCTCATCGTCTGTAAGCATTTTTGGTGCTTTTTTACGGGGAGGTAATGGAATACTCTTATTCTTGTTTGTCAGAGTCGCTATGATCTGGTCATATTCCTTAAGGTATTTTGTATAATGTTTTCTTGGGATAGGACCAACCTCTTGAAACTTAGTCTGCAGATCCCTCATTCTCAATCGAGCATTTGGGTCTTTTGTTCTGATCAGACTTCTTAATTCATCAATAATTGACTCATATTTATTAGCCCTAGATTCATTGAGATCTCGTTGAGTTTGTTCAACAGCCTTTTTCCTTTCAAAAAAGAAATTGTATTTAGTTTCAAATTCAATTTCCATTTTATAACGCTTTGATTCCTTAGCGTTACCAGTCTCATTCCAAAGTTTTTTGATGTCTTTAATTTTAGAAGCAGCTAGTTTCCAATCTGGGATTTTTATTGCTTCATTTAAATCATCTAACAAATCTTTTTTGATAGCAGTGTTCCGGTCTTGGTTTTCTTCTATCTCCTCTTTAAGTTGTTCTTCAATTATACTCAGCTTTTGTGAAAGCATCATATAATCTCCAAGTCCATTGTGCTTGCGAATAGATTTCTTTAAATGAACTAATTTCATCAAATAAGATCCCTTGTTTTCAGAAGCGGCAATCGTCTTTTCCAGACTATCTACCTCGTTTTTGAATTTGTCAAACCTGTCGACAAAATACTGAACAGAACCTTCTTCGTTGTCATCTTTAATGAAGCCTATTTCTCTGTCGGGAAGCCCAGCTTGACCCGATAAAAAAATCTTCCCATCCTGGACGAATCCAAATGGTATATTAATATTGCCCACCTTATTTTATTTTAGTTTAAAGAATTAGTTTTAATATTGAGTACAAAGTAATAAAAAACAGTTTTATAAAATTCTATTTATCTCCTATTTTCGATCATGAGTGATGAAAAAATTATTTTTTCTATGGCCGGTGTCAGTAAAATACACCCGCCAAAGAAGCAAGTTTTAAATAATATATACCTATCCTTCTTTTATGGAGCAAAGATAGGCGTGTTAGGTTTAAACGGATCTGGTAAGTCTTCGTTGTTAAAAATTATTGCGGGTCTTGACAAAGAGATTCTGGGAGAAGTTGTTTTCTCTCCAGGTTATAGCGTTGGTTTCCTAGAACAAGAGCCTATCCTTGACTCAGGTAAAACAGTCAGGCAAGTTGTGGAAGAAGGAGTTGCAGAAACAGTTTCCATGTTGGAAAAATTTGAGGAAATCAATTTAAAATTTTCTGAACCCGAAATATTAGAAAATCCAGATAAGATGGAAAAACTGATTGAGGAACAGGGTAAAATACAAGAGAAACTCGATCATTTAGGTGCTTGGGAGCTAGATGCTAAGTTGGCAAGGGCAATGGATGCCTTGCGAACACCTCCTGAAGATGCTGTGGTTGGGAATTTGTCTGGTGGCGAAAAAAGAAGGGTGGCACTATGCAGGCTGCTATTGCAGAAACCAGATGTTCTGTTGTTGGATGAGCCTACTAACCACTTAGATGCCGAATCAGTTCAGTGGCTTGAAAGACACTTGCAGGAATATGCAGGGACGGTTATTGCAGTGACTCACGACCGATACTTTCTAGACAATGTAGCTGGTTGGATTTTGGAATTGGATAGGGGTGAAGGAATTCCTTGGAAAGGAAATTATTCCAGCTGGTTAGATCAAAAACAAAATAGATTGTCCCAAGAGGAGAAAACAGAATCCAAGAGACAAAAGACGTTGCAGCGTGAATTAGACTGGATTCGTATGACCCCTAAAGGTAGACAGGCTAAGGCAAAAGCTAGGCTAAGTGCTTACGATAAACTGGTAGGCGATGAAGGGAAAGAAAAAGAAGCGAAGCTAGAGTTGTTTATACCGCCTGGGCCAAGGCTTGGCAATAAAGTAATAGAAGCAAACGGCGTTTCTAAGGCTTTTGGTGATAAGTTATTATACGAAAACCTTAGCTTCATGCTCCCTCCTGCTGGTATTGTTGGGATAATAGGGCCAAATGGTGCTGGGAAAACTACACTTTTTAACTTAATAACTGGTAAAGAGGCTCCCGATGCTGGAAGTTTTGATGTTGGGTCAACTGTAGACATAGCCTATGTTGATCAGGAACATGACTATTTAGATCCTGAAAAAACAGTATATGAGACTATTTCAGAAGGAAATGAAATCATGGAACTGGGCGGAAGACAAGTAAACTCGAGGGCCTATGTATCCAAATTCAATTTTGGTGGTGGGGATCAAGGCAAGAAAGTAGGCGTACTATCAGGAGGAGAACGGAACAGGGTTCACTTAGCGCTTACCTTAAAACAAGGTGCAAACTTGCTCTTATTAGATGAGCCTACTAATGATCTAGATGTAAATACCTTAAGAGCTCTTGAAGAAGCATTAGAGAATTTTGGTGGATGCGCAGTAATTATTTCCCACGATAGATGGTTCTTAGATAGGGTTGCTACTCATATTTTAGCATTCGAAGGAAATTCTGAAGTAGTATTTTTTGAGGGGGGATATACTGACTATGAAGAAAATAGAAAGAAAAGAATGGGTGATGAAGGTCCCGTAAGAATTAAGTATAAGAAGTTGGAGAAATAGAAAAGGCTAATCTTATGAAGGAAAACACTTGCCAGTAGGTAGGTGTTTTTTTGTTTACACCAAACAATTATTAAGTAACTGTGCTTGTTTTTTGTTTTTGGAATAAAATATTGCTTGCTACTAAATTTTATCTATTTTCGCGCTGATTAAGGTTCTTTTCAAATTCTTTGAAAGGTTAAAAGGGAATCTGGTGAGAATCCAGAACTATCCCCGTAGCTGTAAGTCTTGTATCTAGTAGAAAATGTATTAATTGAACTACTGAGAAAAGCTTTACCATATTTAGTCACTGTTGCATAGTAGTAATGGGAAGACGGTAAAAGTGAGATGAGTCAGAATACCTGCCTTAAAATTGTTTTTTGAATTCAAGGCTTTCGGTGGAAAGGTCAGGGAAGTAGGGACTAACCCTATCAGCTAACTATTGCCCCGAAAGCTCATTTTCTAATTGATAGGAGGCATTACAATGGGCAAAAAGATTTTCTTGTTTTGTTTAACTTGTATTTGGATGCAGGTAATAAGTGTGCAAAATGAATTAGATTCTGTGAAACTTAAAGAGGTCATAACTACAGCATCTAAAATTAAATTACCTGTAAAACAAACAGTAAAACAGCTTAAAGATCATTTGGGAGGGCTAATAGAGCTAAGTATTGGCAAAGACCTCTATCAAAAGCTTTTAGAACAATCAAGAACCTTTATTAATTCGGCGCATGGTAATCTTGGGCAAAATAAGATTGTTTATATCAAAGGAGGGCCAGTTGAATTGACCTTGGTTTTGATGGGTGAATCATTTACTGATACTTCTATTAACGACATTGAAAGAAATTCTTAATGGGAATATTACTTTATGTTATAGCAATGTTCAGTGCTTTTGAGCCTGCTAATTGAAAATTCCTATCAGAAAATGTCAAGTAACAAAATAGCGATATGAAAGCCTGTTCTTTTTTACCAGCAGTAACACAAATGATCTATGACATGGGGTTGGATGACCAGCTCCATGGCATCACATTTGAGTGCCCTGAAATAGCACTTAATGAGAAAGAGAAGGTCGTCCGCTATGTTTTAGAAGGGAAAAATTATAGCAGTAAAGAGATTGATACTATATTTTCTAACAGCAAAGCTGAGGGTAGAAGCCTATATTATGTAGATGATGAGGTTTTAAAAGCAATTATGCCAGATGTAATCTTTACTCAAGATGTTTGCGAAGTTTGTCAGATAGATACAGCCTGTACTACAGCGGCTGTTGCCAAACTGGATAAAGAGGTTGAATTAATAGCAATAAGCCCAAGTTCATTAGCAGATGTTTTTGCTTCTCTGATTACTATCGCAAAATCTTTCGATCAAGAAGAACAGGCATACCAACACTTGGCGATATTAAAGAATCGCTTGGATCATATCATAGACAAGCAAAGAGAAAATAGGCTTTTGCCGAAAAGGGTCTCCTTATTGGAATGGATAGAACCTATTTACAATTGTGGGCATTGGATACCTGATCAGATCGCTTATGCAGGAGGAGTGGATATGCTTTCTAATCCATCAGGGGATAGCATAGTTACTCAATGGGAGAAGATTATTAAATATGACCCTGAGGTGATAGTCATAGCTCCTTGTGGGTATCATATTGCTCGTACTTTGGAAGATATGAAATTTTTCATTTCCAAGAATGAATGGAAGCAATTAAGGGCAGTGAAAAATAAAAGAGTATTTTTGGCGGACTTTGATTTATTTACTCAGCCAAGTGCTTCCACTCTGGTTGATGGAATTGAACTTTTGGCAGGCTTATTTAATCCAAATGTTTTTGAAGTTCCTAATCATTTAAAACATAAAGTGATTAACTTTTTTGAAAATGAATATATCAATGCCTAAAATAGTTTGTAAGCAATGTAACCAAGAGCATCAGTGTAATCCAGCTGAAAATGACAGTTGCTGGTGTTTTAAATACCCTTCTTTACAATTATTGCATGAGTTGATAGAAGAACCTTTCCAAAGTGATAAAAAATGCTTATGTGAGACATGCTTCGTATCGACTATCAAAAAGGTGATTGATAAACATGCTACTTTATTTAAGGCTGGAAAGATTCCTAATTATGCGCCTCAATTTGTCAAAGGGAACTCCTTGATTGATGACATAGATTTTTATAAAGAAAATGGCAATTGGGTATTTACCTCATGGAGCCATATGAAAAGAGGGCATTGCTGTGGAAATGGCTGTAGACATTGTCCGTATCCAAAAGAACATAAAAAATGATGTATTACATATCTGGAGGAATGCGCTCCGGGAAAAGTAGCCACGGTTCTCAGCTTGCATTAAGCTTATCAGAAAACCCTATTTATGTTGCCACAGCAAGAAGGTGGGATGAAGAGTTTGATCAAAGAATCAAAATTCATGAATCAGATAGAGATGAAAGGTGGGAGCTCGTAGAGGTTGAGAAATACCTTTCAAAAGAGATTAAATTGAAAGACCAAGTGATTCTGGTTGACTGCTTGACACTTTGGTTAACAAATTTTTTTATGGATAATGAGTATGATGTTTCTTATTGTTTAGAGGTTATAAAAAAAGAGATTTTTGCTTTAAAAGAGCAAACTAAAGATTTAATTATTATTTCAAATGAAATAGGAATGGGACTTCATGCTGAAACATCTTCTGGTCGCAAGTTTACAGATCTTCAAGGCTGGGCAAATCAATATGCTGCTAATCTAGCTGACCAAGCGATATTGATGGTTTCTGGATTACCAATTGTTCTAAAATAAAATTACGATTTGTGGACGATTTGATTTTTCATTGGAGTGGGGGAAAAGATAGTATGTTAGCGCTTTATTACCTACTTAAAGAAAAGAAGTATCGAGTGACAAGATTAGTTACTAACTTTAGTAAAGTAACTAAAAGGGTTACTATGCATGGTGTCCAATCAGACCTAATGAAAAGGCAAGCAGAATCTTTATCGCTTCCGTTAGACTTTGTTTTTTATGATGCAGCTGAATATAACGAGGTCATTGGGAGCAAATTCCGAGAGATAGAAAAGGAAGGGGTGACTAAAATTGGCTATGGAGATATTTTCCTGGAAGATCTAAAGAAATACAGAGATGAACAGTTGGAAGAAAATGGCTTGTCAGGAGTTTACCCTCTTTGGAGAAAAGATTCAAATTTCTTAGTAAACGAATTCATAGAATTAGGGTTTAAAGCGATCGTAGTTTGTGTCAATGGTGAATTGTTAGATGAGTCATTTGTTGGGAGAATACTTGATAAGTCATTTGTAGCTGATTTACCACCAAATATTGACCCATGTGGTGAAAATGGAGAGTTTCACACTTATGTTTATGATGGCCCTATTTTTAATAAACCTATTAAGTTTACAAAAGGAGCTATAATTAGCCAGGTGTACCCAAACCCTATATCAACAGATGAGTTTGGGGTTAAATTCTGGTTTTGTGATTTAAAATTAAAATAAAAATGAATACTAACGATAGATTAAAATTGACAAATGAACTGCAACACAAAATTGACTTTAAAACAAAACCGATAGGTGCTCTAGGAAAACTTGAAGAGCTTGCTATGAAAATTGGTTTGATTCAAGGGACTAATTCACCTAAACTGATAAAACCGCATGTGTTAGTGTTTGCTGCTGATCATGGAATAGCGAATGAGGGAGTAAGTGCTTATCCTCAAGAAGTGACCTATCAAATGGTATTGAATTTCTTGAATGATGGTGCTGCTATCAATGTATTTGCCAAAGAGAATGGCCTGTCAATTAAAGTAATAGATGCAGGTGTGGCACATGAGTTTGGTACCAAAACAAATTTAATTGATCAAAAAATTGGATTGGGTACAAAAAGCTTTTTGAATGAACCAGCTATGAGTACTGAAGAATTAAAGAAGAGTATTGATGCAGGTGAAAAGATAGTAAATGAAACCTTTGAAGATGGTTGTAATATCATTGGTTTTGGAGAAATGGGTATAGGTAATACTTCATCAGCTAGTATGATCATGAGTTTAATATGCCAAATTCCTATGAAAAAATGTGTGGGAAGAGGGACCGGTGTAAATGATGATCAGCTAAGAGATAAAATACAAATTTTAGAAAAAGCATTAGAGAGAAAATCTGCATTAGAAAATCCCATGGATATACTTAGGGAATTTGGTGGTTTTGAGATAGCCCAGATGGTAGGGGGGATGTTAGCTGCTGCCAATAACCAAATGATTCTGATGATAGATGGATTTATAGCAACAGCTGCATACTTGATAGCCCATAAGGTTAATCCAAAGATGGATGACTATTCGATTTTTTGCCATCAGTCTGGTGAATCTGGTCATCAAAGAATGCTTGGATACTTAAATGCTAGGCCGCTGTTAGATTTAGGAATGCGCTTAGGTGAAGGAACAGGGTGTACATTAGCTTATCCATTGATTAAAAGTGCTGTTGGGTTTTTAAATGATATGTCAAGCTTTGAAAATGCTGGTGTATCAAATATGGAAGCATAGTTATGCTTAGGAGAGAAGTGAGAATTTTTTTTACGGCCCTGATGTTTTATACGCGGATTCCGTGTCCTAAATGGATAGATCATGACCCACAGTTTATTAATTTATCTATTCGATACTTCCCTTTAGTAGGTTGGATTGTAGGCATGGCTTCTGCTGTGGTATTTTATCTCGTAGTAATGTTTCTTTCCGCTCCTGTAGCTATTGTTTTTTCTATTGCAGCTTCTATATTGGTTACTGGAGGGTTGCATGAAGATGGATTTGCAGATGCCTGTGATGCCTTCGGAGGTGGTTGGACTAAAGAGAAAATCCTTTTAATCATGAAAGATAGTCGATTGGGTACTTATGGAGTAATAGGTCTTGTTTTGATTTTGGGATTAAAGACTATGTTACTTGTTGAATTCACCAATTTGGCTACCTTCAGTTTAGTAGAAATAGGATTATTCTTTATTATAGGTCATTCATTAAGTAGGTTTATTGCTGCTACTTTCATTTTTACTCATGAATATGCCAGAGATACCAATGATAGCAAAGCTAAACCTGTAGCTGAACAAACTAGCTACCGTAACTTATTTATGGGTAGTATTTGGGTAATCGTCCCAGTAGGTTTATGGTGCTTGTATTTTCAGAGTTATTGGATTTTGCCCATTTTTATTTTTACGTATATAAGCAAGTATTTTCTAGCTCGCTATTTTAACAAATGGATAGGAGGATATACAGGAGATTGCTTAGGAGCAACACAGCAAGTAGTTGAATTAATTGCCTATATTTTTATGATTTTGATATGGAAATCTGTTTAATAAGACATACCACACCGGCCATTGAAAAAGGCATTTGCTATGGGCAGAGTGATTTGTCCTTAGCGTCTACCTATGCTGAAGAATTGTTAGAAGTAAAGAAAAATGTAATTGGGGCATTTGATCGTATTTATAGCAGTCCACTCAAGCGCTGTAGCCAGCTAGCAAAAGATCTATTCCCAACCCAAGAGATTTCTTTTGACCCAAGGTTGATGGAACTTGATTTTGGTGATTGGGAGATGGTTCCATGGACTGAAATGGATAGAAAAATACAAGAAGAATGGATGGAAAATTTTGTATTAAATGCTCCACCAAATGGAGAATCCATGTTGCAATTGAAAGATAGGTTAGTCAAATTTCTATCAACTATCCAAGAAGATCGAGTAGCATTAGTTACTCATAGTGGGGTTATAAGAACCATTTTGGCAATTGTCGAGCAAACGCCCCTAGAGAAATGCTTTGATTACCAACTATCTTATGGTGAAGTGAAAACAATTGATTTTGAAAAAATGGATGATCTATCTACGTGATTTAAAACTGTATTGATTTATAGGTACTTAATAAATAGACATTATCACGGTTGCGGTTGGTTTCGTATAGATCAAACTCCTTCTATATTTCACTTTTCTGAACCTATCAAAGTAATTACTAATTATTTGTTGATAAACTTGAGCAAAAAGGTAACAAAGCAACCATAATCACTCTACCGTGATAAACTCTAATAGGATGGTTTTTTTATTTAAACCTGAATGATGCATTAGACTTTTAAGAGAAAATCATAAATGGCTGTTAGATAGCTGCTTAAATTCTGATTTGCCACGCAGGCATAGTCTTCATTATGGTGAGTAGGAAATTAGGATTTAAGTGGCTAAATGACTGTTAGTTATGGTTTGCATCAAATTTCTATTGCATCATTCGGGTTAAATGCTTTTTGTCTAAGCAAGATCTTTTGCAAGAGACCTTGCTTTTTTTAGCCTCAACAGTCATGGTTGTTTAAAGCTTCACGACCTTATTTTTCATGATCCCATTCTATCTGTTGCTCATCTAAATGGCAACAAGATCTCTTGCAGAAGATCTTATTGCGAATCCGGCATTTTGGAAATCAATATATCATATTTATTAAGTGCCTAAATCAAAAACTATATTTGATGATAGTCGTTTAGTTTTATCTAGTAAAAGAATTGCTAATAGCGTAGATTAACATTTTGAATGTCAGGGAAAAAGAATAAAAAAGGGAATAAGAAGGCAGTTGAAGACTGTTGCGAGAAATTTCTCAAGAAAGGAAGATATTGTAAGGATTGTCCTTTGAAAATCAGTAAAAAATAATAGTGTCATTTGCTCTGCCCTAAAGCAGTTTGTAAATGACACCATATTCCAAATAAAAAGCAATCAGCAATTAATAATTATACTAATTGGAAATTAATCATAAATTGGAAGTGGAATACTATTCAGCAGTACCTCCGTTAGTTTGTGTATAATTTATTTTAGGAATTCTTTCGTCTATCATCATGATAGAAAGAGGGTCAGAACCAAATAGATCGAATAGCTCAACAGCCCTTCTAGCTACATATTCTTCCTCTACTTGCTCATTTACAAACCACTGCATGAAACTTTCTGTTGCAAAGTCATTATTTTTTCTGCAAAGATTGACTATCTTATTTATAGAGTCAGATACTTCTATTTCCATATCTAAGGCGGACTCAAATACTTCTCTCAATGAACCATACTCAGAAGGCATTTCAGGAATAGTAGGTGATACAGCTGCACCGCCCATATCACTGATATAATGGAATATTTTTAACATGTGAACTCTTTCTTCGTCAGATTGAGCATAGAAAAAATCAGCACTATTTTCATACCCGTTTTGATCACACCAGCTAGCTATTGCCAAATAAGAAGCGGAAGAGACAGCCTCCATCTTCACTTGATCAAGCAGTACTTGATATACTTCTTCGTTGATTGTCATTTTTCTTCTTATTAAATCTTTCATATTTTCTTCATCTAATTCTTCTTCTTAACCCAAATCTAAATTAAAATGTTTCCTGAAAACAGAGTTCACGGTGATTTAGAATTGGTCTAAGTCAAATTAAAATTAGTGGGATGAACTAGATAGTGACTGAGTGGACTAAGTTATTGAGTTCTAACATAAAAAAAGTACCTGCAATCAAGTCTTTTAATTCTATCAATTGTTCTAGGGAGAGGATTAAAAACCTTTCTCTGTTGCATACTGATATAACTTCTATGTCACTAGTCTGATCGTCGGTTAAGAGTAGCTGTTCAAGGTTGAGTGCATTTAATTTCGCTTTCAATGCAATTAGGGAGCACGGGGGAAGCTTAATTTCAGTTCCTTGAAAATGAAGGAAAAAACAATGTAATTGATCAGATTGATCAATTCTTCCGTTGTTAGTGGCATAGATTTTTTCCATAGATCAAATTTAATCCTTATTTAGACTTAATCCAAATAAAATTAAGAAAGATCTTTTTGTGACTTTTTATTCTTTGTGGATTATTAAAAATAAAACCTATGTTTAACAGAAAAAGACCAAGAAAACAACAAGAAGAGGTAAATGCAGGGTCTATGGCAGATATAGCCTTTTTATTACTAATTTTTTTTTTAGTAGCTACCACCATTACCAATGAGAAGGGATTAAGTATGAAACTCCCGCCAGACCCAGAGAACCAAACAAAAGCACCAGCCAATGAACGAAATGTATTTAATGTCAAAATCAATTCAAAAAATAGTTTATTAGTTGAAGGAGAAGTGAGAAGTGAAATTGGCAACCTTCAATCTGAGATAGAAAGATTTATTATGAATAATGGCGAAGACCCTAATTCATCTGTGAGTCCAGCAAAAGCAATTGTCTCTCTAAAAACAAATAGAGGTACAGATTACAAAATGTTCATTGAGATATTGGATGAAATTAAGGGAGCATACTTCAACATTTATGGAGGGAGAGTAGGGATGACGAGTGAAGAATATAGATCCTTGAAGCATGATGACCCTAATCAAAAGGATATTTATGATAGAGGGAAACAAGGGATTCCTATGAATATATCAATTGCAGAACCAGATAATCTATAAAAATAATGAGTAAATTTAGAAAGGATAATTCTAGAAGTAAAGTAACTATTTCTACTGCTTCACTGCCCGATATCGTATTTATGATGTTGTTTTTCTTTATGGTGAGCGCTACCATCAGAGATGAAAGACCAGTAGTGAAAACTAAGATTCCCCAAGCGAAGGAACTTACCAAAATAGATAAAAAGATCTTAATCAGAGAGCTGAAAGTAGGTGTTCCTGTAAATAAAGGGGTAGGAGAGGAATTTAAAATTGTTTTTAAAGACAAGTTTTTAACGTTGGATCAATTATCTCAATGGGCGCAAGGTCAGCGGGATGAAATGCCGGAGTACTATAGAAATCAAATGATTATTGTACTCAAGGCAGATGAAGAAGTGAATATGGGTGTAATTTCTGATATCCAGCAGGAACTTAGAAAAATAAATGTGAGGAAAATTCTTTATCGGACTTTAAAGGAATAGAATTAGTCTTTATATTTCGATCATGAAAGAAAGTTTGGTGTCACTGGAGTGGTCTGTAAAGAATTTGGATGAAATGAAAACAGGAGAATTGTATGAGATGTTGAAACTAAGGGCTGATGTATTTGTGATAGAACAAGACTGCATCTATCCAGATATGGATAATAAAGACCAAAAAGCCTTACATGTGATAGGAAAAAAGAATGGAAAAGTGATTGCTTGTACTAGGATATTCAATGCTGGAGATTACTTTGAAGAAGCAAGTATTGGGAGAGTCGTCTTAGAACAGAGTGAGAGGAGGTTTGGATATGGACATACTTTGATCAGTAAATCCTTACAAGCCATTGAAGAATATTTTGGAAAACAGACGGTTAAAATTTCTGCTCAGGAATACTTGATAAAATTTTATAACAAACATGGCTTTAAACAAGTAGGTGAAGGTTACTTAGAAGATGGTATTCCTCATGTAAGTATGATCAGGAATTAGAAGGAGTAACCTAACCCTAACTTATAGGTGGAATAATTTAAATCAGATGTGATATTTCTTTGAAGACCTCCAGAAAAACTAACATACCAACTTTTTAGAATTTTTACATCTACCCCTAAAATGAATTCGCCATTTTGTTGAGCGTTTCTTTCCATACGTTCATTGGAAAGAGTAAAAGATTGAATAAATCCAATTTGTGAAAACGGTTTTAAACGCCCATCCAAAAAATAGTATTTTAGACTGATAGGCAATTGGATGAAAAGTTGCTTTAAAGTTTGTGGGACTACTCCACATACATGACAAACTAATGTGCTATAAAAATCCCTATTCGCAAAGTTTATACCCCCCACTAATGAAAACTTATTTGATAAAGACCTTTCCACTGAAATACCTTTAGAATGGTTGGATTTACTTGATATGTTAATGCCTGGAATTTCAGGTGAAATACCTACTAAAGGAATAAACTCTATCTTAGGCTGGTATTCCATAGAATAATTTAGACCGATTTTCCATGCTGGATTTTGTGCATTACAAATTGTTACTGACAACACGATTAAGAATGTAAATAGAGATGACTGGTACATATTAATAAGTTGTTAGTTATATCTATGACTCAATTAAAAACATTTTAGTTGGAAGCGAATAGATTCAGTATCCTATTTTGTTCTCTCATAATTAGAGATGTTCTGCTTCAAATAGTTGATAATGAACCAACCCCGACCCAAGGGTACGGGGTATCTATGGGCAATAATTTAATGATCGACTCAAGAGTCGGGGAATTAATATCCCTTAGGGATTAAAATCTTTAGCTCTCTTTGTATTAAAGGAGACCTCTAAAAACTCAATTTGAAATTTTGACTAAGAGCTTTTTTTCTGAGGCAAGGCATCAAAAACGGAGTTTAGAGGATCTAAATGAGTATTTTGATAACGCAGTATCAGGGAAAAAGATCGGGTCAAAAAGCAACAGGGAGTTTTTAGAGGTCCCCTAAAGTAAAACCCTTGCGGGAACCTGAAAATGCGTTTAATGAGTGTGAATAATAAAGTTGGGTTAAATTGCTATGTCATTGATCAGTTTACTATTGGAATATTTTACTTCAGTTTTTTTGAGTAAATTTCGAAAAAGGTAGAATAAAAATTAGTTTAACTTTGTAGCCTTAAAATCTTTCAGAACTTGATTTGACATGAGATTAAACCTACTATTAAGTATATCTTTACTAGGAATCATTTTTTCTGTCAATGCGCAAGAAATCAAAGAGCTAGATGATTTAAAATTAAGTAATACAAAAGCAGTTTTTTTGGGCAAAACAAAGCCGATCAAACAACTGTTAAAAATCCCACCTTTATCCAAAGTCGAAAAAAAAAGATTTAAAAAGGATGCCATAGATCCTAATTTTATTGGAAGAGCAAGACATAAGGTACTCAGACCATCCATTGAACATCAAGGTGCTGATCCTCTAAGACAATCAAGTATAAAAAAGAATAAGGTTGCTACTGTTCCCCCAACAGTAAATGTGGACGGCTTGATTAATGGCTCGCCACAAGACCCTACTGGTGCTATTGGCACCAACTTTTATTTACAAGCGGTTAATGCAACTAACATTGGTGTATATAATAAGGAGGGTGTATTGTTAGATACTTTTACTGGGAATTCCTTATGGAACCCATTAGGAGAGTCGTCATTTGGTGATCCTATCATTCTGTTTGATTCAGAAAAGAACCAATGGATCATCACAGAATTTGCACCAAGGGGTAAAAATTTACTGTTGGTTGCCATATCAGAAACAAAAGATCCTATGGGGAGTTATTTTGTATATTCATTTGCCACCCCCAACTTTCCTGATTATCCTAAATATGCTATTTGGAAAGATGTGATTACTGTTTCTACAAATGAAAGTGGCCCAGGTCAGTTACATCAGTACTTCATTGATAGACAAGCTTTGATGTCAGGAGCAGAAGAAGTAAACATCCAGAGAGTTGAAATACTGGGCAACAATCAAACGGAAGCTGGTTTTTTTGTTTCTACCCCTGTAAATTGGTTAGATGGCCCCATGCCTTCAGATGATAAGCCCATAACCTTACGATTAAATGATTCTTCATGGGGTGAAGTTGAAGAAGATGTACTAGAAATATTTCAGTTCGATATAGACTTTGTAGATCCTAATAATACAGTAGTCACTAATTTATCATTGGTAACTACTCCTTATGATGGGTTTCCTTGTTCTGATACATCAGGTGGAGAATTTGCCTGTGTGCCGCAACGAGGAGGGGGAGGATTAGACGCTATTCCTGAAGTGATTATGAATGTACCTCAATACCGAAATTTTGGAACCCATGAGTCAATCGTATTAAATTTTATTACTGACGTAACAAATGGGGAAAATCTATCAGGAATAAGATGGATGGAATTAAGGAAAACACCAGGAAATGATTGGTCTATTTATCAGGAAGGAACTTTTGCGCCAGATGATGGGCTAGATCGTTACATGGGCTCTATTGCAATAGATGGAGAAGGGAACATTGGCCTCGCTTATAATGTAAGTGGCGAAGATGAATACGTAGGCATCCGATATACTGGTAGGTTTGCAACTGATGAACTAGGCGAAATGACCGTAGATGAGTTTACTGTAGTAAACGGGACCAACCCAATCAATACTTCACGCTTTGGTGATTATGCTCATATGACCGTAGACCCTGTAGATGAGTTAACATTTTGGTACACTTCAGAGTATGCCGGTGACGTAGTAAATAGTAATTCCTTTACAAGAATTGTAGCTTTTAGACTCCAGCGTAGAAATAATGATTTGGCACTAACTGATATTTCAAATTTGAACTTAGTTGGGAATTTAGGATCTTCAGAATCCATTACAGTAGAAGTTACAAACTTCGGATTATTAGATGCAGATAATTTTTCAATTTCTCTTTTTTTGGATGGCTCAATTGTAGAGACATTTGAGAATGTATCACCACTTTTATCAGATCAGGTTCTTAGTCATACCTTTATGAATGCGTTAGATTTATCAGAATTTAGAACCTATGAAGTAACTGTTGAAATTAATTATGACTTGGATGAAGCCATTAGTAATGGGATTTTATCCACAACAGTTGAAAATGTTCCCACTGAAGATGTTTCTGTTAGTGACCTGTCTTTTGCGGTTAGCCTCTGTACTCCTGATGTTACTGGAACTTTTATGTTAACAAACAATGGCTTAAACAGGTTGTTTTCTGCTGACCTGGTTTTAAATGTCAATAGTAAGGAAACAGCCATTTTGCCATGGGTTGGAAATTTGGATAGCGGTGATTCTGAAGAAGTGAGCATTACTTTTACAGGAGTTTCAAATGGCATAAACACGGTGGGTATCCAAGCTGTTTTACCAAATGGTGTACCAGATCAAATAATGGGCGATAATGAGGTGTTATCAAATATATCTGTAGACTTGACATTAGAAAATGTCACTTTAGTTCTCAATACTGATGACTTTCCTGAAGAAACTTCATGGCAATTTGCAGATAGTAATGGGGATATTTTGTATTCATCGAAAGGTTTTTTGGATAGTGGAGATGAACAAGTTAGCCTCATAGAATCTTTTTGTTTTGAGACTGACCAGTGCTATACATTTACTATTTTAGACACCAATGATGACGGCATCTGTTGTGGGTTTGGTGAAGGGTCATACTCTTTGAGAGGACCAAATAACGAAATTATAATCGAAGGTGGTGAATTTAATGATCAAGAAAGTACTTCATTTTGTTTTGGTACAGCCTCTATACCTTCCATTGACGCTGCAGCCCAATTGTCATTGCTTACTGTAGATAAAATTTGCACCGATCAAGTTTTAGGAAATGTTACATTGACCAATATTGGGAGCGAAAAATTGACAAATGTTGGAATTGAAATTTATGTAAGGGAAGTTTTACAACAGACTATTAATTGGACTGGCATACTGGATCACAATGAATCAACTCTTGTACCTGTTGTTTTTTCAGAATTAAATGGTGGAATGAATGAAGTTTCTATCATTTTAGTTAACCCAAATGGAGAAATAGATGAGTTTTTGGAAAATAATGTAGCAACTGCGATAGTTGAGGTAGATGAAACCTTGGAGGAGGTATCAATAGAAATTACCACTGATAGAATGCCTCAGGATATAACTTGGAATATCACATTAGAAGGTCAAGAGGATATTCTATTTTCAGGAGGACCATTCCTTGATAGTGAAACCACAATTACAGAATCAATCTGTTTAGATCCAATGGAATGCTATACTTTTAACATGGTTGACTTAAACGGAATTTGTTGTGCTTTTGGCAATGGGAGTTATGCTCTTCTTAATGCAGAAGGAATGCCGTTTTTTGAGAAAAGCGGTGAATTCGAAGGAGTTGAAAGCACAGTTTTTTGTTTGAGGTGTGATCTAACTACATCTATAGAAACTATTGGGGTAGTTGGGAGTGAGTTAGGCTCCATTATTATTTCCGCGCAGGGTGGTAACGATATACAATACAGCATAGACAACGGGATTTCCTATCAAACATCTGGTGTATTTGAAGGATTGGAACCAGGAGAATATCAAGTATTGGTGACTTCAGATGGTGGAGGATGCATAGTAAGGGAAACTGTTTTAGTTGATTTAATAGTAAATGTTAATGAATTGCCTAATAGTTTGGCATCTGTTTACCCCAATCCTACAAATGACGTGTTTAAGCTTAAATTGAAAGGACATCATTACATAAATCAATTCTTAGAGATAAAAGTATTAAACGCACATGGAAAGGTGATCCAAGAGAAAAAACTGAATAGATACGATGACACTTTTGAAGGTGTTATTTCCTTACATGCCTATCCAAGTGGTGTTTATTTTATTAAATTAACTAATGTTCGAAAAAATAGACTGGTGAAAATTTTAAAAAGATAAATGCACTCATAAGAGCCTGATCATAATATAACTTTTCGCCTGAGTTTGTGTCCCTAAAACTCCTCCTGAGTGATGGATAAACGATTGTGGAGACACAATCGTCGGGCGAGGAGCTGACTTTATAGACAGACATCCTGATCTATGAATTGAATATCAAAATAGTTAACTTCAGTCAAGTTATATAGTAGACCCTAAGTAGTGATTTATGATTGTGGTAGATCTCAACTCGGGCGATTTTGCAAAGCGTCAGTATTTAACCCGAATGATGCAATAGAAATTTGATGCAAACCATAACTAACAGTCATCTAGTCACTTAAATCCTAATTTCCTACTCACCATAATGGAGACTATGTCTGCGTTGCAAATCAGAATTTAAGCAGCTATCTAACAGCCATTTATGATTTTCTCTTAAAAGTCTAATGCATCATTCGGGTTTAATTTGGTATTTGTAATACCCTTTTGTAATCGGCTTTCAAATCCAACCATAAGTTAACTCGCACTACAGCCAAAGCTTAAATGCCCACCAAGGAAGCTAAAGATTAAATTCGCGCCAGAGATAATATGCATTAATTGGTATGGATTACTTCTAAAAAAAATATACCCCAACCAAATCATTGGCTAGGGTATAAAAAGTGGAGAATCTTAATTTGAGTTTTTGACTTTGTTTTAATCTTTTAGAATTCTGCCAGCACCACTTCTACTTCTTCTTCTTATTTCTCCAGGACCAGAGTAATAAATCTTACTTGCACCACTTGCCTCTAAATCAAGTTCATTTTCACCAAATACTGACGCTTTTGATGCTCCACCAGCATCTACTTTTAAGTTAAAGGCACTTAATTTATTTGCTTTTATTGAGGAGGCTCCACCTAGTTCCAATTCCAATTCTTCAGTAGTACCACTGATTACTGCTTTTGAGGCACCGGATAAACTAATATGAAGCTCACTGGCTTTTATTTCTCCGTCTAAAAAGGAGGCACCATTTAAATCAATTGTAAGATTATTGGCATCAAATGGTCTTAAGTAAAGTTCTGCTGCACCAGTAAGATCAATGGCAGTTAATTCAGGGACAGTGATGATGACTCCTATTTTATCATCATTTCTGTTTTTGAACCAATTGAGTTTTCCATCGTAATCAAGGGTTAGTATATCCCCTGAAGTACTGATCTCTACTCTTCTCATGATTCTATCAGAGCCTTTTGCGATCAAACTGTATGTATCGCCTTGAATCACTTCTATGTCAAATATGCCATTGGCTTCTATTTCATCAAATTCGCCTACTTCAAACTCTTTTTTTGCACCTCGATAATCATCAATGGAAAAGTCATCGTTGCCAGAAGAGTTTTCTCTTTTATATGGCCTAAATGATTTAGAACTACTAGGGTTACTGTCGCAGGTTAAGCAAGCAAGTTTACCTTCACTGTTAAATATCCATTCGTTATTTTCTAACTGATAAACTCTATATCCACTCAAATGCAGCGTATTGTAGAGAATTTCAGAAAGCTCTCTTGATATTTTAAAGGGCTGATTAAATGGGATGTAAAAGATTGCTGTCACATTTTGAAAGCTGAATTCGTAAATGTCTCTATTAGGAACACTGATATTAGAATCAAAATAGAATATAGAATCTTTTTGCTCCACTTGATAAGTTATCTGTTCAGCCCGTTCCCTAGCATTTTTTCTGCTGTGTCCCTTTGCTTCATAATTAATTGATAATTTAAAGTCTTCTTCTTCATGACCCCTTAAACTCAGCCTTACATTTTCAAAGTCATCATAGAGATCATTTAATTCTAATAAGGGTGCTTTGCCAATTAAGTCGTATCTTCTGGTTTCTTTAACCACATCTCTTTCACTGAATTTAAGGTAATTGTTAGGTAAAGAAATGGCAAAACCTATCGCGCCTATTAACCATAGGCCGCCAAGAGACCAGCCAATATAGGAATTGATAATGTACCTTTTTACGATCAACGCAACTCCCAGCATAATTAAAAGAAAGGCAGGAATGATTCCAGCAATAGCCCCAAAGATTAATGTAGAGTTATTGATCACACCTTTTAAATAAGATGCAGGAGCCTTTACATCGTCGAATACATTGAGGTTAATATCCCCAAGGCCTCCATAATAGGCTAAAACGAAAAATATGATTGAGAAGATTATGGATATTCCAGTGATGCTAATCCCAACTCCAAATATTACCCTGACAGCCTCTAAGATAAACTTCATAAAGGGAGTAAGTACTTGAGATATTGCTTTTATGATAATCGCAATAAACCTGAAAGGAAGTAATAAAATAGTGATGTATAATTTTTCTTCACCCTCTTCGTCTTCGTTCAGTTCTTTCTTAATATTACTTTCAATAGATGATAAGGTTACTGGCTCACCCTGCATTTCAAGTTTTTCAGTAATTGAAAAAGCTTCAGGTGTGATGATCCAAAGGATGATGTATAAAACAGGACCAATTAACCCAAGAGGTATACCTATGACAAACAGTACCCTGACAGCTACTCTATCTATGCCAAAATAATTAGCCAGACCGCTAGAAATACCACCCAAGATTTTTTCATCAGGGTCTCTGTATAATTTTTTCACTTTTTGATCTTCTTCAAACTCTTTGCCCGGTAGGACTATCCAGAGGATGACATATACAAAAAAGGAGATAAAACTAACAGAGCCAGCAGGCCACGAAATAAGTGGAAAAATTAATAAACTTAAAAATAGGATCCTGATCCATAGAGGGTCTACACTAAAATACCTAGCGATACCGGCGGCAACTCCTCCAATTAATTTTTTCTTAAGATCTTTAAATAGTTTTCGTTCTTCTTTAGATTCAGAATAGTGAGACTTTTCATTTTTATCCTCATTTCCAATGTTGTCTTTTGGAAGATCTTCATCTGGATCTATAGTTGCTTCAAAATCAGCTGTAGTACCCATGGTACTAATTAGGCTTTCTATGTCTTCAATATTGATAACCTGCTTGTTATCATTGAGTTTCATTAGGAAGATTTCTGCTATTCTCCCTTCTATATCTTCTATGATTTCTTTACTATCTTCATAGGTGGAGAAATAATTATTGACGGAATCTAAATAATTTTTAAGCTTCTCATAACCATCTTCCTCCACATGGAAGATAATACCGCTTATGTTGATACTTATGTTCTTTTTCATGACGCTAAATAGTTGTGGTGTTGGAAATGATTTTTTGTGTAGAGGATACTAATTGTTCCCATGTACCTCCTAGTTTCTCAAGGAATTCTCTTCCCTCATCTGTTAACGTGTAGTACTTCCGAGGAGGACCAGAGTTTGATTCAACCCATTTATAATCAACCAACCCAGCTTTTCGTAACCGAGTCAAGAGGGGGTATAAGGTGCCTTCCACAACCATTATTTTGGCAGAAGTAAGTTCTTCCAACATATCGGAAGCATATACCTCGCCACGAGAGATAATATAGAGTATGCAGAACTCTAATATCCCTTTGCGCATTTGTACTTGTGTATTTTCAATATTCATTTCATAAATATTAGAGAAAGTCCTTTTGTATGGTGTTCCAAAATTATCCATCGATTTGCCAGAAGGCTCAGATGTATTGAGTTATCCCATAGACTTTATTAAAATTGAGTTTTTGACCTTTAAGATTTCTCTATGAAATCCATGTTAAGCAAGTATACGGCTAAAGTACCTTGTAAGACCAAGTACTAAGTAAAAAATATTAGCTTGTATTAAATTATCTTTGTTTAGTCATACAAAATACACTAATAATATAATTTTAATTCAAGAAACAACCATTTATGCCAAGTGATACGTTTAGGGATAAATAGGAGAATCTTGTATTCATCTATAAATAAGTGAGAGTTAGAGGAATTATTCTTGAAATGATCGAATTATTAAGAAGGCAAGCAATTTCTTTTAATATTTTTGTATTATAAAACTGCGCATATTATTCAATGAAGAATTTTAATATCATCATCGTATTACTGTTGCTGAGTGTACAACTCAGTGCTCAACCTTATGGGAATGAGTGGGTCAATAGTAGTCAGACTTACTTTAAGTTTAAGATTGCAGAGAATGGTTTATACAGAATTTCAAGAGCAGAACTAGAAGCTGCAGGTTTTCCTGTTTCTACTGTTCCGGCAAGCAGAATACAATTGTATAGAAATGGTGAAGAACAATCTATTAGAGTAACCAGCTCTGGAGGCATACTTGAATCATTGGATTTTTATGGACTAAAGAATGATGGTCAGAATGATTTTCCGCTTTATAGAAATGGCAGTAACCAAATGCATCCAGAATTCAGTTTATTCACGGATTCAGCTTCTTATTTTCTTACATTTCCTTTAAATAATATTTCAGGTAAACGAATGGAAAGTTACTCTGAAGCCAATACACAAGGCATTCCGCTGGAGGATTTCTATACGAAGCAGGAGTTGAGGACATTTATTGAAAGCTATTCTTCAGGAAGAAGGTTTAATGGTGGCGATATTACCTTAAGCTCCTATGATAGAGGAGAAGGATGGGTTGGTAATGCGATTAATTCAAACCCTAGGAGCAGTGAACCTAAAAGTCAAGATTTGAATTTTAATTTGATAGGTGGAACAACAAGTATTGGTAACCCTTCTATCTCTTTGACCATAGCGGGAGTCAATAACAATGCACATAATGTGAGGGTAGAAGCAGGTCCTAATACTGAAAGCTTGAGGACTATTAGTTCTTTTGGTTTTTCAGCAAGAGATCATCGTACCGTTAATTTAGACCTAGCATGGAGTGATGTAGGTTCAGACGCAAACTTAGTGGTGAGAGTTACTCCTTCCGCTACTGTAGATAGAATTGCCATTAGTACAGCAAGGTTATCATTTCCAAGTGCGTTTATAATAAATAGGGAAGATACAGAATTGAATTTGTCTGCTAATGCAGGAGGTACATCATTCATAAGGGCTACGGAAACATCGTTAGAAACGGAATTGTTTGATGTAACCAATCCAAATAATCCAATTGAAATAGGAATTAATAGGTCTTCAGACAGTTTTCTGGGAGTTATTAGGAATACGTCAGAAGAGAGAAAGCTATTGGTAACTGAAAATTTACGAACGATAGGTCAAATTAGGGAAGTGACCATTCCATCCATAGACCCATCTCTATATAATTATATCATTGTTACACATGCTGATTTAAGAACCAATGGAGATCAAGTAAACAGATATGCTAATTATAGAGAATCAGAAGCGGGTGGTGGATATCAAGTATTGGTTTCTGAAATAGATCAGTTGTATGACTTATTTAGTTACGGAGATCAATCGCCATTGGCTGTTAGGAATTTAAGTGACTGGATGCTAGACAATGGTGATCCAAGGTTTCTTTTTATCATAGGTAAAGGGCTTACGCCTGCCTCCAATTACTATCGCCTTGGCAGCACTGACTTGATAAATTTTGTACCTACTTTTGGACACCCTGGTACAGATGTGCCTTATACATCTGGTATTAATGGACAAGGATTTGAATCGGAAATTCCTACTGGTAGGATCAATGCATTTGTACCCTCTGATATAAGTAATTATTTGAATAAAGTAATTGAAATGGAAGCCGCTCCTTTTAATGATATCTCTAGAAAAAGAGCTTTATTGTTAAGTGGAGGCCAAACTACTAACGAACAGGAAAGTTTTAGAGGCTTCATTCAAGACTTTGATGATGTTTTATCTGGGGATTTCTTGGGTGGTAGCTCTATTTTATTTTCCAAAACAAGTAGTGAGAACGTCGCATTTATCAATGTCACAGATGAAATTAACCAAGGGGTTTCATTAGTAACCTTTTTTGGCCACTCAAGTGCTTCAACTACTGATATTGAAGTAGGACAGGTAAGTGATCCGGCATTAGGATATAGAAATAAAGGGAAATACCCAGTCTTTTTAGTCAATGGATGTAATGCAGGAAACTTTTTTGGAAATCAAACTTTAAATTCATCAAGGGACTTTGGTGATGATTGGATTTTAACACCAGACTTGGGGGCTGTTGGCTTTTTAGCAAGTTCATCCTTTGCCTTGTCCGGTAACCTGAAGGGATTTTCTGATGTGTTTTTAGAAAACGCTTATGCAAGAGATGATTTTTTTGGAAGAAGTTTAGGGGAAATAGTGCAATTGACTGGAGCTGATTACATAAATCGTTTTGGAAACAGCCAAGCCAATATAGCACAAGTACAGCAATTTTCATTAAATGGTGATCCCGCAGTTACCTTGTATGGAACTGAAGAGGCAGATTATTCTATTGAAGAATCAGATGTGACTTTTGTCCCTATTGGAGAAGAAATAATTGTAGCCTCTACGGACTCTTTTGATATTCAGATTGCTTTAAAAAACTTTGGCAGATTGGTTAATGAACCCGTTGAGGTAGCAGTACTTAGAACTTTGCAGGATGGAACAGTTATTAATTACGATCCAGTGGCTTATGACCGTGTTAACTCTCAAGATACATTAACCTATAGGATCAGGAGGAATCCTGAGATTGATGAGACTGGGAATAGCTTGTTTGAAATTTTTGTAGACCCCCTTAATAAAACACCAGAAGTAAATGAAGACAATAATATTGTGGCATTGTCTTTTGATATTTTTAGTGGAAGTACCTCTAATCTGTACCCACTGAATTATGGTATTGTACCAGACACTAGAGTTGAATTAGTCTACCAACTTTCCGATTTAAATTCAGAAGAAAGAACCATACTGATAGAATTAGATACTACTGATACCTTTAATAGTCCTTTGAAAAAGAATAACATCATCCCAACTAATGTGTTGGGTAGATGGGAGGTTGATATAGATTTTGGTTCATTGGAAGATGGACAGGTTTTTTACTGGAGAACCAGGCTTCAAGATCCTGATCCTACTGAGAGTGATGAATGGGTAAATAATAGTTTTAGTTATATTTCAGGAAGTCCAGAGGGGTGGAGACAATCCAGTAGTAATCAACTGCAAAGTGCCTTTAACTCAGGTGTAACACTATCTGATTCAAAACAATGGGCATTTGAAAGCGAAGAAACCCCTATCGTTATTAAGACTTTTGGGTCTAATACTGACCCAGTTGTATTTAACCAAGATAGTGTCCAGCTGCTGGTACAAGGTTCTAATTTTTTAGTTCAAACTGTTAGCTCAGGGGTGTTTCCAGGATGTTCGGAAAATACTTTAAATGCAGTGGTTTTTGATCGCAGGTCAGCTCAACCTTATAATCCCGTATTTATTCCTGGAGTAGATTTAAGGAATAGACTAGTGTGCGGAAGAAGACCTCAAGTAGTTTATAACATGTTTGAAAGTGATGTTACTGGAATTGTAAATGGTGTTCAAGGGACTTCATTTTTAGATTCTCTGATCAATGAAAGTGAACTAGGTGATGTAGTCGTCTTATTCAATATTGGAAATCTTACTTACTCTAATTGGACGCCAGAGGTAATTAATAAACTAGGTGAAATTGGCATTGCCCCCTCATCCATTAATAACTTGACTGATGGCCAACCCATTATATTTATAGGAACTAAGGGGAGTACACCAGGTACTGCTTTCGAATTTACTGATAATGGTTCAGGACTTCCGATTACAGAACAGTTTTTAAGTAGTGCTCAGAATATCAGTGGAAGTAATGGGGAAGGAAATGTGTCAAGTGTGAGAATAGGCCCTTCTAGTAACTGGTTAGACTTTCAACAACAAGTTAATTTGATGAATGCCGAAGATGCTTCAGGTATGGATATTTTTGGTGTCAATGGGACTTCTAAGGAATTGCTGGCAAGTGGCGTTAGTGAAGATTTGTTAGATTTATCTTCTATAGATGCTGAGATTTACCCTTTTATAGAATTAGAATGGAGTTTTTCAGATATTGCAAGACAAACACCACCTCAATTAGATGCTTGGCAAGTGCTTTTTGAAACTTTGCCTGATGGTCTATTAATAGATGATAATTTACAGACTCAAGTTCAGGAGGGTGAAAACTATAGTCCAAGATTTGGCTTTTTAAATTATACAGAAACAGAATTTCAAGATTCTATAAAAGTTGCCTATTCAGTATTCAATAGGAACAATAGATCATTTTTCGCAGATTCTATTATGATAGCGCCTCCTATGCCGGGTGATACAGTATTTTTTAATCCAAGTATCAATACGGTTGGTTTTGTTGGTGAAAATGATTTAAACCTCAGGGTTAATTTAAATAATGTTCCAGAACAATACTCAAATAATAACCTCATTAATAGATCTTCCTTACTGGTGGTTAACCCAGATCAAATTAACCCTGTTTTAGATGTAACTTTTGATGGTCAATATATTAGAAATGGAGCTATTATCTCACCTAATCCAGCAATTGTTGTCACTCTAAGAGATGAAAATGAATTTTTCTTGAAAAGTGATACCTTAGGAGTTTTAATGTTTATTAAGCCTCCATGTGAGACTTGCGAATTTGAAAGGATTAATTTTTCAGATGAGGAAGTAACTTGGGAACCCGCTACAGAAAGCGCTGAATTTCAAATAAATTATAGCCCTATTGATTTGACTGCCGGTACTTATAGTTTTAGGGTTCAAGCTGAAGATGCATCAGGAAATGCTTCAGGTTTAGCACCTTATGAAATTGATTTTAACATAGATACCGAAGCCTCAATTAGTAATTTTACTGCTTTCCCCAATCCGATTTTGGATGGTGTCAGGTTTTCTTTTACATTGACAGGCTTAACTCCCCCGGAGGATTTTAATATTCATATATATTCTCTCAGAGGCCAGTTGATTCAAGTGATCAGTCAGGAAAGGCTTGGAGAAATGAAAATAGGATTTAATGTAACAGATGTAATCTGGGATGGAACAGATGATCAAGGAAGGTTTATTGACAATGGTATATACCTATATCGAGTTTCGATGAGAATAGGGGATGAGGTTTTGAGCGGTTCGGAAATTGAAAATGGAATAGGTAGATTGTATCTTTTAAGATAATACACTTTATTTGAGCTATGAAATTGAAGGCTCTAAAGTGGTTTATCATTTGTTACCTCATTTTTTTTGTAGTTGCAATTGTTCTATTATTTAATATTGAAAAGGGAGATTGGGTAATTTACCTCAATCAAAATAGAACCTTATTTTTAGACTATTTTTTCAAATACTGGACTCATCTAGGAGATGGTGTTTTTGCTATACTTTTAATTCTGACCATGTTATTGGTAAAATATAGATATGCTGTAATGTTAGCGGTTACAGTTATCGCACAAGGGTTAGTCAGTTTATTTTTGAAAAAGGTGGTTTTCTCTAATTCCTTGAGGCCAAGAAACTATCTAGCAGATATATATGATTTGAATTTTATAGAAGGGGTTAAGGTTCATGGATATAACTCCTTTCCATCGGGGCATACAATGACAGCTTTTTCAATAGCAGCATTTTTAACCTTGATTGCTAAAGACAAAAGGTTTGGGATCCTGTTTTTTATCTACGCCTTGCTAGTAGGCTTTTCTAGAAATTATCTTTCCCAACATTTTTTTGAAGATATAGTAGCAGGTTCCTTAGTAGGTATTATACTCACTATAGTAATTTGGAAGGCATTTGCTAAAAAAGTGGAACAAAACTGGCTAGGAGGAAAGTTGTTTGAATAGTTTTCGATAAAGACCTTTCCTTTTTGAGGGTATTGAATTAGTTACCGTCAGTCAAGAAATGGTAAATGCCCCTAATATGGGGGATGAGCTTTACTTTGTTAATATGAGAAACAAATCTAGGTTTTCCTCAGATTGATTTTCAAGTAAATAATCTTCATGTCTGATAGAAGCCACTAAACTATTGTCTTTTTCGTTTAACTTATTTCTATTAAGTCTATTCATCAAGTCATAAGGTATTCTAAGTAGGGGAGCTGGAAGACGATACTGCAAGTTGAAAATATCGAAACGTGTAATTCTATTTACAGAAGCTTTGTTCTGTTCATAATACTTCATTACGTTATCATTACCGGCAATCCCTTTCATATCCACTTGGTCAAAGTATTTTTTTCCTAAGTCAGTTAGCTCTTGAGCTGTATATTCCCTTACATGCCAAGGGTTTCTTGTAAGGGTCATTTTGATGTTAGGGGTGGTAATAATTGCCTTTCCTCCAGGCCTCAATACTCTATGAATTTCTTTAATAAAAAGGTCATCATCCTGTAAATGTTCAATTACTTGAAAAGTAACAATGGTATCAAAACTATTGTCTTCAAAGTTAAATGGAGGGAATACACCTTGTTTAAAAGATAAAGAAGGGTACTCTTGTTGAAGTTTATCAATGACAGAATCTATCTTATCAATTGCTTGATAACTGCTGGCAAGAGGAGCTAAAAGTTCTACACCCCTTCCTTCTCCGCAACCTAACTCCAATAAATCCCCATTAATATAAGGTTTAGCAGCAAAGTAAGCTTTCAATAACCGCTGATGAATAGGATTGTCCGATATGATCTTGTCAGACGCTATTTCTGTAGTATATACACCCATATTGCAAAAGTATTTAATATTATATAAACGTTCCTTAAAATTCTATGTTGAAGATTTAAAAAAGAAAATCTAGAATTTGATCAGTATTTCCTTAAAACATTTGATAATCAGTGTGTTGAAGTAATTGAAGTTGA
Organism: uncultured Cyclobacteriaceae bacterium; assembly: GCA_937958005.1. Taxonomy (GTDB): domain Bacteria; phylum Bacteroidota; class Bacteroidia; order Cytophagales; family Cyclobacteriaceae; genus JANSWY01. The sequence goes on along the minus strand of CALGOB010000039.1, from coordinate 538 downwards.
ATTTTTATTTTTGTTTGAAAAATGATGCTGATAATAAGAACTTTCTTTTACTGATTAGACCTTATCACGGTTTATTTATTAAAGCCGAATGATGCAATAGAAATTTGATGCAAACCATAACTAACAGTCATTTAGCCACTTAAATCCTAATTTCCTACTCACCATAATGGAGACTATGTCTGCGTTTCAAATCAGAATTTAAGCAGCTATCTAACTGCCATTTATGATTTTCTCTTAAAAGTCTAATGCATCATTCGGGTTAAAGCCTTTTATTTACAAATATCGCCTTGATCTATGTCCCCACAGATCACTTAAACTAGAGAAGTTGATCAGATATGTTAGGGATAAAAATCAACCGTGATAATCTTTATTGCCTCTCCATTTCTTGAGGCATTTGCTAAAGGATGAACAGGATTAATTTGAGTTGGGCTTACTTTTTAATAATTATCAACTTTCTTTGCGGTATGAGAAAACCAGTAAGTAAAAACGAAAATGAAATGATCTTTGGGATCAGAGCTTTAATTGAATCAATCAAGGC